>JBBRUB010000028.1:0-12741 GCA_038248175.1 Cytophagales bacterium
GCTAAATCCAGATTTCCCATTTTCGTATCTGTTCATTGGTTCGGAGTATGAGCAGGTCTATAAAAGCGAAACCGTGATCGGCACGCTGGCTACCATTTTTGCCTGTCTGGCCATCTTCATCGCCTGTCTCGGTTTGTTCGGTCTCGCTACGTTCACTGCCGAGCAGCGCACTAAAGAGGTCGGGGTTCGCAAAGTGCTGGGCGCGAGCGTCGGCAGCATCGTCACGCTGCTGTCCAAAGACTTCCTCAAACTGGTATTAATCGCCATCGTCATTGCCTCGCCGATTGCGTGGTATGCTATGAACCGGTGGCTACAGGACTTCGCCTACAAGATTGACATCGAGTGGTGGGTGTTCGCGCTAGCGGGGTTGCTGGCGGTGGGGATCGCCCTGCTGACGGTGTCGTTTCAAAGCATCCGGGCCGCGCTGATGAATCCGGTAAAGAGTTTACGTTCCGAATAGGGCGTGGGGCGGAGAGCGTGGGGTCTTATCCCGCGCCCTTTGCCCACGCCCCAAACCCCTTACAACCATGTTCTGCAACTACCTCAAAATCGCGCTCCGTAACCTCTGGAAAAACAAGGTCTTTTCGGTGGTCAATATTGCCGGGCTGGCCCTCGGTCTGGCCTGCTGCACGGCCATTGGGCTGTACGTACTGGATGAACTTCAGTACGACCGCTTTCACACCAACTACGACCAGATTTACCGCGTGGTGGAACGGCAGCAGCAGCCCGGTGGTATCGTCAACGTGGCCGTTACGCCCGGTCCGCTGGCGGCTACCTTACGGAAAGACTTTCCCGAAGTGCAGCAGACAGCCCGCGTTGGCAGGTGGAGTGGTACGCTGAGCAGCGGGCCGCAAACCGTTGAAGCGCAGGATATGCTCATTGCCGATGCGTCATTTCTGAGCCTGTTTAGTTTTCCGCTGGTGGCGGGGAATAGACAAAAGGCCCTGACCAGTCCCAACGACGTAGTCATTAGCGAAGCAATGGCCGAACGGCTGTTTGGCGAGGACTGGGCGCGGCTGGGTATCATTGGCAAACCGCTCGCGCTTACCAAAGAAGTTACGTTTATGCTGGCGGGTGTGGCCAAAAATCCGCCCGTCCAGTCAAGCATTCAGTTCGATGTGCTGTTGCCGTACAAGTGGCTGGAGGTAAATGACGAGTGGAGCCAGAAATGGAACAGCAACAACTACCACACCTACATTCTGCTGAAATCCAACCGGACCGCAGCACCCATCGACATAGCTGCGTTTACCAATAAGCTCAGCGGGCAACTCAAGCGGTACACGCCCGAAAACGACGCAATACTGTACCTGCAACCCGTGCGCGATGTCTATCTCCGCTCCAAATTCGATTTCCAAACCGATTGGGGAGTTCATGGCGACATATTGTACGTCCGCATTTTCCTGACCGTCGGGTTAATTGTGCTGATCATTGCGGTGGTTAACTTCATAAACTTAGCCACGGCGCGGGCCTCGCAGCGGGCGCGGGAGGTGGGCGTTCGCAAGACCGTTGGGGCTAACCGGGCGGGACTGATCGGGCAGTTTCTGGGCGAATCGCTGCTGATGACAAGTCTGGCCGTTTCGGTGTCGCTGCTATTGCTGGAAACGTTGCTGCCGCTCTTCAATGATCTATCTGGCAAGGCATTGACCATACCCCATGGCGAGCCGCTATTCTGGCTGGCCCTCGCCGGGCTGACGGTGGTGGTTAGTTTACTGACGGGCCTGTACCCCGCTTTTTTCCTATCGTCGTTCCGTCCGGTGCAGGTGCTGAAAGGCACTACGTCGCTGGGGTTATCGGTAAAGTCCGGGCGGACATTCCGGCGGTCGCTGGTGGTGGGGCAGTTTGCGTTGGCTATCGTGCTGGCCATTGGCAGTGTGGTTATTTACCAGCAACTGGCGTTTATGCAAAGCCGGAAGCTGGGGTTCGATCAATCGCAACTAGTGTACGTCAGGATGAAAGGCGACCTGCGAAGCAATGCCCTGCGGCTCAAACGCGACGTTCAGCACCTGCCCGGCGTAGCGGTGGCTTCGGCCACAACCAGCAATCTGGTTGATATGGTCAACTCGTCGGAAATCGAATGGGAAGGACAGCAACCCGACGACAAATTTCTGATTACGAACATGAACATCGACGCCGACTTCATGAAAACGACCGGGATGCAACTGGCGGCTGGCCGGAATGTTTCGGCGCAAATCACATCCGATACCTCCTCGACACTCGGCGCATTTATGATTAACGAAACGGCGGCCAAACGCATGGGCTGGACCCCGGCGCAGGCCATCGGCAAGCGCGTAACGTTCTGGGGACCGAAGGGCATTGTCGTAGGGGTATTCAAGGACTTCCATTTTCGCCCCCTGCGCGTAGCCATCGAGCCTTTCATTTTCCGGTTCCGCCCCGACAATCCGTACTTCGACCTGCTCATCAAAACGGCTCCTAACGCCCCAATGCAAAGCACGATTGCCAACATATCCGCGCTGTACAAAAAATACGAGCCAAACAGCCCCATCAGTTACGGCTTCCTCGATCAGGAACTGGACGCGCAATACCGCGCCGAACAGCGCATGGGCCAGATTATCCTCTACTTCTCGATCCTGTCGATTTTCGTATCGTGCTTGGGTCTGTTCGGTCTTACCACGTACACCGCTGAGCAGCGTACCAAAGAAATCGGCATTCGCAAAGTGCTGGGCGCGAGTGTGGCCAGCATCGTCACGCTGTTGTCAAAAGACTTTCTCAAGCTGGTCCTGATTGCCATCGTCATCGCGTCGCCCATTGCGTATTACGCTATGAATAAATGGTTACAGGATTTCGCGTACCGCATCGACATCGAGTGGTGGTATTTCGCCCTGGCAGGTTTGCTGGCGGTAAACATTGCCCTGCTGACGGTGTCGTTTCAAAGCATCCGGGCCGCGCTGATGAACCCGGCAAAAAGTTTGCGAAGCGAGTAACCTATTGCCGGAACTCCAGCTTCGGGTATGGTAACGGTACTGATCTATTTACGCCCGAAGCTGGAGCTTCGGCAATACATTTACCATTATGCTGACTAACTATCTCAAAATCGCGCTCCGCCACTTTTGGCGACAACGGTTTTTCTCACTCGTCAACGTTGCTGGCCTGGCGGTGGGTATGGCCGCCTGCTGGCTGGTTGGGCTATACGTGCTGCATGAGACAAGCTACGATGCCTTTTTGCCCAACGCCAACCGGATTTGCGCCGTGGCGCTTGACCGCAAAATGGGCGGTCAGGAAGCGTTTACGACCAATACGCCCCCACCCATTGGCCCGCGGCTGGCGCAGGATTTCCCCGATGTCGAACTGGCCGCCCGCACCTTCGGCTTGGGCAGTGTGCTGGTGAAACGGGAGCGTCTGGCCAATAAACCACCAGTCGTATTCAACGAAAACAACAACGCCATTGCCGCCGACACGGCCTTCCTGGAACTGTTTGGCTTTCCGATGGTGGCGGGCAACAGCCGCACCGCGCTCGACGAGCCGGGGAGTGTAGTCCTGACAGAGCGCATGGCCCAGAAGTACTTTGGGGAGCAGTCCGCCCTCGGTCAGTCGCTGACCTTAAACGACGTGCGGTACAACGTGACCGGTGTTGTGCGGGACTTGCCCACCAACTCCACGGTACAATTCGATTTCGTGGCGTCGATGGCCGATTTTCCGGTTACCGAACGGTTTTCGTGGAGTTGGGTTTGGCTTCAGATGGATACCTGGGTACGGCTGCGGCAATCCGCCACGGTGCAGACACTGGCGACGATAGAAGCCAAATTGCCCGCCATGGTACGGACCTACGCCCCGGCTGCCTACGCCCAGCTTGGTCAGGATTTAACCAAGAACTTCGCTAATGGCGACCGGCTCGATATAAAACTTCTGCCCCTGTCGAAACTGCATCTTAATTACACCACCCTCAGCTCGCGGCTGACTACCCTCGGCAGTGGACAGCAGGTGGGGATGTTCGCGCTCGTGGGCGGCCTGATCTTGCTGCTGGCCTGCGTCAATTTCATGAACCTTTCAACGGCCCGTTCCATGCAGCGGGCGCGGGAGGTTGGTGTCCGTAAAGCCCTCGGTTCGCAGCGGGACGCGCTGGTGATTCAGTTTCTGGTCGAGTCGCTGCTGCTAAGCATGGCGGCCATGGGGCTGGCCGCGCTGCTTGTGAGTGTGGCCCTGCCTTTTTATAATAAACTGACGGGAATGCAACCAACTGTTACAATTCTTTTTTCGCCCCTGCTGATGGGGTTCATGTTGCTCCTGCCGGTGGTTACGGGTCTGCTCGGTGGTCTTTATCCAGCGTTTTACCTCTCGAAGTTCAAAGCCGTCGAGATGTTTAAACCGGCCACTAAGCAGGATAGGAGTGGGCTGGTATCAGTGCGGAGCGGGCTGGTGATATTCCAATTTGCGGTCTCTATCGTACTGATGCTCGGCTCGTTTGTGGTCTATCGGCAACTGGATTTTGCAAAGCACCAACGGGTTGGTCTGAACCGCGAACATGTGCTGGTCATCGAGAACGTCCGGCACCTCAACACGCCCTCGGCACGGGAGGCATTTCGGCAGCAGGTAGCCAAACTACCCGAAGTCGTGTACGCCAGCCACACCACAGACCTACCTTCGCTGGGTTACTTTGGCGGGAGCTATGAACCCGAACAGGGCAGCGGCAGCAGACCGCTCGTTCCGCTGCTTGACATCGGCTCGTACATGACCGACGTAGCTTTCGCGCCAACGCTGGGCATTGACATGGTGGCCGGGCGTAATTTCCGGTCCGACACCGGGGCTGATTCGGCATCGGTTATCCTGAACGAAGCAGCAGTGAAAGCCATTGGCTGGCAGCAGCCCATCGGTAAATGGCTGCAGTATTCAGACGACGAGGGTATCCGGCTTCAGGTCGTTGGTGTCATGCATGACTTCAACGAAGGGTCGGTCCGGGCCATGATCGAGCCAATGGCCCTCTTGCATGAATCGTCCCGGTTGTACACGACGTTTGATTCGTATATGGCCCTGCGACTGCGGCCCGGCACCGAGAAACAGGCTATTGAAAAGATTACGGCCTTGTGGACTGCCGCTGTGCCGGGCGTTCCGTTCGGGTATGATTTTCTGGATGCCACTTTCGCCCGCCTGTACCGCACGGAGACAAAAACGGGAGCGGTACTGGGCGTTCTGACCGGATTGGCCCTGTTCATCGGCTGCCTGGGTCTGTTCGCGCTGGCTGCTTTTACCGCTGAAAGCCGCACCAAAGAAATCGGCATTCGTAAGGTACTCGGCGCGTCCGTTGTCAGTATCGTTACGCTGTTATCCAAAGACTTTCTCAAGCTGGTCCTGATTGCCATCGTCATCGCGTCGCCCATTGCGTATTACGCCATGAACCGCTGGCTACAGGGTTTCGCCTACAAAATCAGTATCGAGTGGTGGTATTTCGCGCTGGCAGGTTTGCTGGCGGTAAGCATTGCCCTGCTGACGGTGTCGTTTCAAAGCATCCGGGCCGCACTGATGAACCCGGTCAAGTCGCTCAGGAGTGAATGAGAATCAGGCAAAGACACTCGCAAGAGCTAAGTCAATATTCAGACTTATATCAGTTATGGTTTCGTCGTCGTGGAAAAACTGGTAATGACTAGGGCGGTCATACACAAAAACGCCTTTAACTGCCGGTGCCACAATCCAACAGGACCGAACACCAAATACGAAATAAACCGCCGTTTTATCGACCATCTGTTCCAGGCTCTGCGATGGCGACCGGTGCGCCGGGCCGTATATCTCGATACAGAGTAGCGGGGCGTCGATACGCTTAGCTGGTTCGTCACCGAAACCAAGCGGCATCAACGGGTAAAGAAGCACATCGGGTGTGGAACCATCGGGTTGGGTTGCCAACGTCACTTCGCTGACAATCCTGTATTGGCTTCTGTACCCTGATTTTAGTTCAAAAACGAGGTTGGCCTGGATAGAGCCGTGTGTTAGATTAGGCATAGGTTTGCCCCGTTCGCGTTCGTAAGTCGATAATTCCTGTTCGAGTAGTGCTTCCATAACGCGAAGAGTTTTACCAAAGATAATCAACACTGCAAAAACCATGTTCACGAACTATCTCAAAATCGCCTGGCGAAATCTGATTCGCAATAAGGTTTATTCCACCATCAACGTACTCGGTCTGGCACTGGGCATGACGTGTGGGCTGTTTATTTTTCTGCTGGTGAGCTACCACCTAAGTTTTGACAATTTCCACCCTAACCGCGACCGCATCTACCGCATCGTTACCGAAGGACACCGCGATATCATTGACTATTCACCGGCCGTACCGAGTCCACTGGGGAAAGCATTTCGGAATGACTATGATTTCGCTGAAAAAGTGGCCCGTATTGCTACCGAGGGAAATATGACAATTACGGTCAGGACGGGGAAACGAATCGAGAAATTCAACGAAGAAGGCGGGATAGCCATTGCCGAAACGGAGTACTTCGACATTTTCAATTTCCCATTGGTGAAAGGCAACTTAAAAACCGCCCTGAATGAACCGAACACGGCCATCATTACAGAACATCTGGCCAAAAAATACTTCGGCGACCAAAATTCACTCGGTAAAACCATCGAGTTTGGTGAAAAGATTACCGCCAAAATTACGGGAGTGCTGAAAGACCTGCCCAAGAATACCGACCAGAAAACTGAGATTTTCGTCTCCTACCCAATTCTGAAACAATACAATGAACGGCTGGCAGGTGACGATGCCTGGGGTGGAATTTCAAGTGGCATGAAAAGCTACGTGCGGCTGCGTCCGCAGGTATCGGTAGCGCAGGTAGAGCAGGTTTTTCCGGCCTACGTGACTAAATACCGGCCCACCAGCACCAACGTCCATCACTACAAACTTCAGCCGCTCAATGACATTCATTTCAACGCAGTTTATGGCGGGCCAATGTCGAAACGGAATCTGTGGGTGCTATCGTTTATCGGGCTTTTTATGATTATCACGGCTTGCGTCAACTTCATCAATCTGGCGACGGCGCAGGCGTTGAAGCGGGCCAAAGAGGTGGGGGTGCGCAAGGTACTGGGTAGTTTGCGGGGACAGCTTTTCTGGCAGTTTATTGCCCAAACCGGTATTATCACCGCGCTGGCCTGTGGCCTGGCCGTTGTTTTCTCGGTGGCCGCTCTGCCTTACGTCAACACGTGGTTTACCTCGCAAATCAGCGTCGATATGCTATCCGACTGGCGGTTGCTGGCCTTCATTCCGGTGCTGGTGCTGGTCGTTACGTTTTTTGCGGGGTCGTATCCCGGCCTGATTTTATCTGGTTTCCAACCAGTAGTAGCATTGAAGGGTAAACTGTCGCAGCAGAACATTGGAGGTTTCAATACCCGGCGGGCACTCATCATCGTGCAGTTCGCGCTGGCGCAGGCGTTGGTTATCGGCCTGATTGTGATTGCGAAGCAAATGAGTTATTCTACCCAGTCCGATTTGGGCTTTGACAAAGACGCCGTCGTGATGATTCCGATAGGCTCCGACTATCAGAAAGCCAAAGCGGTGAAGGGTCAGTTTGAACAGTTGGCCGACGTAAAAGACGTAACGCTTTGTTATGCCGCACCAGCCTCTATGGGTTCCTGGGATACCACGCCAAAGTACGGCAACAATCCTGAAGAAGAAGCATTCAGAGTATCGGTAAAAGCAGCGGATGCCAATTACGCCAAAACCTTCGGCCTGAAACTGGTAGCGGGCCGCAACGTCTTCCCCGCCGATTCAACCCGTGAGTTTGTGGTTAACGAAGCCTTTGCCCGAAAGCTAAACCTCGACGCGCCCGGAAAGTTACTGGGCAAAATGCTGAGCGTAAGCGGGAATTACAAAGGTCCGATTGTGGGCGTTGTCAGGGACTTTCACGACCTGTCGTTTCACCAGGAAATCAGTCCCATCGCCATCTTCACAGCCTCTGACCTCTACAATACGTTTGCTGTCAAAATCAATACTGGCAACATCGCTAATACGGTGGCGGCCCTCGAAAAATTCTGGACAGCCAGCAACCCCGACAAGCTGTTTAGCTACGAGTTTGTGGACGATGGCATTGCGTCGTTCTACGAAACAGAAACCCTGATGCTGACGCTCATTCAGGCGTTTTCGGCCCTCGCGCTGTTCATCGGCTGCTTAGGGCTGTACGGGCTGGTATCGTTCATGGCTGAGCAGAAAACCAAAGAAATCGGGATCCGCAAAGTGCTTGGCAGCAGCGTTGGGCAGATTCTCTGGATTTTTGGGAAGGAGTTTACGCGGCTACTGTTAGTGGCATTTGTAGTAGCGGCACCGCTGGCATGGTGGGTGATGACCGGCTGGCTCGCCGATTTCAAATTCCATATCGACATTGGGATCGGTGTTTTCGTCTGGGCGTTACTGGCCACATTTGCCGTTGCCTTCGTTACGGTAAGTTTTCAAAGCATCCGGGCCGCACTGATGAACCCGGTCAAATCACTACGTTCCGAATAAACCAAAAAAACTATGAAACTCCTGCTTACCTCCCTCCTGCTCAGCATCGGCGCGTGTGCCGTGGCCCAACAGTCCCAAACCGAAACGCTTAGCTCCAGCGTCAACGACGATGGCAAAACGTACTCGATTAAAATCGATGGCGACATGAATGGCCGGACCGTGCATTACGACCGCACGTTTACCGTGAAAGGCATGTCGGCAGCCCAGAAAGACGCGCTGAAAGACCGGATTATGGATTCGCTCCGCACGGAGAAGATTACCGACGTTCGGCCCCGCGTTGCCAGAGACCCCAATGCCACGGTATTTATCTGCGAAACCTGCGCGGGCCGGATGAAAATTCAGGTCGTGGGCGATGGCGTGTCGGTCATTCGGGAGGAATACCCGAAACTGGGCGAAGCGTCGATGTTTCCGCTGACGATGACGCTCAAACCCGGCGAATACCGGCTGATGTACTGGCAAAACAAGGTGATGCAGATTCAGAACACGTTCACCGTAATAGTGGGCGAACCCGGCGAGGTGCGCATCAAATAAACCCATCCAGCTAACCAACCCAATCATGTTTCGCAACTACCTCAAAATTGCCTTCCGAACGCTCTGGAAAAACCGGACGCATACGGGCATCAACGTCGTTGGTCTGAGTGTGGCTTTTGGTACCTGTGTGCTGCTCTTTCTGACCGTAGCCTTTGAACTCAGCTACGACCGCTTCCACACGGACCGCGATCGTATTTTCCGGCTCAACTTCCTGTCGGCCAACCGCGACGGTACGCCCAACCGCAGCAGCACGATGCCGTTTCCCATCACGCCCGCATTAAAAGCCGAGTTTCCGGAAATCGAGGGCGTGTCTCGTATCTTCAATAGCAGCCTGAGCGTTCGGCACAACGGGCAGACGTATGGCAAAGATGTCAGGCTGGTCGATGCCGATTTTCTGCGCATGTTCACCTTCCCGATGCAAAAGGGGAGTGCAAAAACGGCTCTGAACGGCCTGAACGATGTGATCATCAGTGAGAACATGGCGAAGGCCGTTTTCGGGAAAGAAGACCCCGTTGGCAAACCGCTGCAACTACGGCTCAACGATAGCTGGCAGGCGTTTACCGTAACGGGCGTTATCAATGATTTCCCCGACAATTCCACGTTCAATTACGATGCGTTTATCCATAGCGAAAACGCGGGCGATTATCAGGACAACAAGACCAAGTGGGACCACGGCAGCCACGACGTCTATGTGAATCTGAAACCCGGCACCGACCCGCAAACCCTGCAACGGCGCACACAGGCGTTTATGGACAAGTACTTCGCCAGAGACAACAACGAGCAGCGGGAACAGGGCTACCCGAAAAACACGCTTGGCTACCAAAAGAGCCTGCTGATGCAACCCCTGACGGATGTGCATTTCGATACCGAAACCGCTGGTGGTCAGGGCATCAGCCGGACGTATGTCTATACACTACTGCTGGTGGGGCTATTTATTCTGGCCATTGCCTGCATCAACTTTATTAACCTCACCGTTGCGCAGTCGGTATCGCGGTCGCGGGAGGTGGGCGTTCGGAAGTCGCTGGGGGCACAGCGGGGGCAGTTATTTTTACAGATTTGGGGCGAAACGGGGCTGCTGTGTCTGGTGGCTTTGGGGATTGGTTTAGGACTGGCGTACCTGACGCTACCCACGTTCAACAAGCTGTTCAGGAGCCATCTGGCCATTGCCGATTATCTGCAACCCGGGCCGCTGCTAGTAACGGGCGTTGGTTTTCTGCTCATCACGCTGGTGGCGGGGGGGTATCCGTCATGGTTCATTACGCGCTTCAACGCGGTGGATGTTTTGCGCGGAACCGTTAAGCTGAGCCGACCGGGGCTGTTGCGCAACTCGCTCATTATCTCGCAGTTTGCCATTGCCTGTCTGCTCATCATCTGCACCCTGATTGTGCGGCAGCAGATTACGTTTCTGCAACAAAAACCGATGGGCATGGATAAAGAACAGGTCATCAGCATCCCGGTAGGCAGCGAACTGAACGGCAGCAATGCCCTGAAAACTATGCGTGACCGGCTGGCCAGTCAGCCCAACATCACCGCCGTGTCGGGTACGGGGGTCAATATTGGCGCGGGGCTGGACGGCAGTTCGAGCCGGAGTATGTACGGGTTTAACTACGGCAAGCGCGACGTTACCTGCGACTGGCTACGGGTAGATACCGATTATCTGAAAACGATGGGTATCAAGCTACTTCAGGGCCGCGATTTCAGCCCCGAATTTGGTGCTGATTCAAGTTCATCGGTACTCATCACGCAAAGCATGGCGAAGGCTCTGGGCGAGAAAAACCCAGTGGGTAAGTTCATAAAGCCCGATAACAAACAGTTTCAGATTGTTGGGGTCATATCGGACTTCAATCTCTACTCGCTGCATCAGCAGGCCGAACCCATTACGCTGCAAATGGAATCGGGTAGTCCCATCCGGTATGTTCTGGTTCGGGTGAACCCGCAAAACCTGACTGGAGCGATGGAAAGCATAAAGGCGGCCTGGAAAGATATAGCCCCAAAGCAGGAATTCCGGGGATCGTTTCTGGACGAAAACACCGACCGCTGGTACCGGAAAGAGCAACGGTTAGCGACCATTTTCTCGTCGGCGGCTGGCATTGCCATTCTGTTGTCGTGTCTGGGCCTGTTCGCCATCGCGCTGATGTCGATTCAGCAGCGCACCAAAGAGATTGGCGTTCGCAAGGTACTGGGCGCGAGCGTGTTCAGCATCGTTACGTTGCTCTCCAAAGATTTCCTGAAACTGGTCCTGATCGCCATCGTCATTGCCTCGCCGATTGCGTGGTATGCTATGAACCGGTGGCTACAGGACTTCGCCTACAAAATCGACATTGCCTGGTGGGTGTTCGCGCTGGCGGGCTTGCTGGCGGTGGGTATCGCGCTCATTACTGTCTCGTTCCAGAGCATCCGGGCCGCGCTGATGAACCCGGTGAAGAGTTTGCGGAGCGAGTAGAGTCACAAGATTTTGTGGCTCACCGCCGGACGGGTTCAGCCCTCGAAAATTTCGCTTAACTCAAGCTGAATACCCGTTACGGGGTCAACGACCGTGCCGCTGGCAAAATTGACCTGCTGGCGGTCGGGAAGAAGGATGGAAACGGTTTGAACGGTGGGCACCACTAACCAGACTGTTTTTACGCCCGCCGGGAAATGCTTTTTATAAATCCGGTCGGTCAAACTGTACAGGCTTTGCTCTGGCGACAGGATTTCGATGGTTGTCAGCGGAACTTCCTGCATCACAATTTCATCGGCCAGCCAATTGGCTTTGCGCCTGGGCATGATGCATAAATCGGGACGGGTTTTGCCGGAAGCGAAATCAAAATCGAGTTCAGTTAAAATACTGTATTGCTGACGATAGGCCAGACGAAACAGAAAAGCTAAATGGCTTTGTAATTCAGAATGATTGTAACTCGACATTTTTTCGTCCTGATTTTCGTCGGTGATGGCAGGTAATTCAAGTGTAGCTTCCATAACTCAATATGTTTTTTTAAAGATACCCAAAATTCGATGACCATGCTCACGAACTACCTCAAAATTGCGCTGCGTAGCCTACGTTCCCAACGCGCTTATACACTGCTGAATATAACAGGTCTGGCTGTTGGTATGGCGGGCAGTCTGCTCATTTTTCTGTTCCTGCACCACCACCTCAGCACCGACCGGCACCATGCCAACTTCGACCGTATTGTTCGCATCAGTACGGGTATGCACCTCGATGATGGGTCAGTGGAATATTATCCCGAAGCTCCGTTGCCAATGGCTAAGGTGTTGAAAAAGGACTACCCACAGGTTGACCATGCAGCATTTTTAAAGATGTTTCGGGAGGTGACCGTCACTATAAATCAACCGAACACAGGCCAGCCCACGCGCTTTCTGGAACGAAAAGGCGCGGGAATGGTTGAGCCGGAATGGTTCGACATTCTGACGTACACCTGGTTGCAGGGCAACCCAAAAACGGCTCTGAATAGTCCCAATACGGCAGTACTAACCGAATCGTGGGCGTGGTCCGGGACTTTCATCTTAAATCGCTGCGTGAAAAAATCGACCCCTGCATCATCACCAGCAAGGCCGACCGCTACGTAAAGGCGGGCATTCTACTGTCGGGCCAAAACCCGGTTCAAACAGTATCGTATATCCGCCAAACGTGGCAGAAACTGTACCCGGACGAGGTATTTGAGTACCAGTTTCTGGACGAGCAGATTGCCAGTTTCTACGAGAACGAAACGCTCACCGCCCGGCTTATCAACGCATTCACCGGTATCGCCATTCTGATTTGCTGCTTAGGACTGTAC
>JBBRUB010000029.1:0-12718 GCA_038248175.1 Cytophagales bacterium
CTCAACATTCTGAAAGGACCGGCTGCTGCGGTTCTGTACGGATCGCGGGCGTCTGCCGGTGCTATCATCATCACGACCAAATCAGGCCGTAACAACAATAACAAGACCGAGGTAACGGTTACGTCGTCGTACAACGTGCAGGACGTATATGGAATACCTAAGTTTCAGAATGATTTCGGTCAGGGATCGCAAAATCTGTTTGTCAACAATTCGACCAACTCGTGGGGCCCCGGGTTTGTGGGTGGACCAACGTCCGTAACAAACATTCAGGGGCAGGTACGCCCGTATCAGGCGTATCCAAACAACGTCCGTGATTTTTACCGGCAGGGTAGCATTCTTCAGAACACGGTCAATCTGGCCGGTGGTGATGTAAACCGCAATTTCGCGCTATCGGTTGGCAACACCACGCAGCAGGGAGTATCGCCAAATACCAAGTTTGTACGAACCAATGTGCAGGTAGGTGGCGAAACACGGCTGAATAACGGTATTAAAATTTCGGGTACTGTCTCGTATGTACAAAGCGTACAGGACGGTGTAGTAGGTGGCAACGGGGGTAGTGCGTTTGGTCAGTTGACCCGTATTCCGCGTAGCTACGACCTGACCGGCGAGCCATTTGTAGATGCCAATCTGCGGAGCGTCTATTTTAACCCAACCATCATTAACCCGTATTGGTCGGTCAATTACACCCGGCAAAAGGGTCAGGTTGACCGGGTGTTCGGTAACTTTATTGTCAGCAAAGACATCAAGCCCTGGCTGAACGTATTGTACCGCGTAACAGGCGACACGTACACCGACCGCCGGAAATTCACCGAAGCTATTGGTTCAGGCCGCACTCCACTGGGTGCCATTACGCAGGACAACTACTTTACGAATGAACTGAACGGTGACCTGATCATCACGGCCAAGACCAATAAGCTCTTTCTGGAAGGGCTAACGGGTAACCTCATACTGGGAAATAACATCAACCAGCGCAAGTTTCAGAATCAGACGGTGGTAGGTGCTTCACTCAACATTCCTGGCTATGAGAATGTGAACAACGGTACCGTGTTTACGAACAGTGGCGAAAGCAGCACCCTCCGTCGGCTTGTAGGATACTACGCACAGGCTTCGCTTGGGTATAACAACTATTTGTTCCTCGAGCTGTCGGGCCGCGCTGACCAGTCCTCAACGCTGCCACAGAATAACAACACGTATTTTTACCCTTCGGCAGCTGTTAGTTTCGTGCCGACGGATGCCTTCAAACTCGATTCGAAGATTCTGTCCTACCTTAAAGTACGGGGTAGTGTTGCCCGCGTAGGACGCGATGCAGACCCCTACCTACTCAACTCGGTCTATACGCAGTCGTCGTTCGGTAATAACGTGGCCAGTATTCAGTTTCCGCTGGCCCTGGCTGCCGGCAACATACCGGGCTTTGGCATTAGTGGCCGGATCGGTAGTCAGAATCTGAAACCCGAATTTGTAACGTCGGCAGAGGTGGGCCTGAACGTTGGCCTGTTCGACAACCGCATCGGTCTCGATATGGCCTATTTCGATACGCGCTCGACCCAGCAGATTTTCGATGTGGCCGTTGCCCCAACGTCCGGTTTCGACAACCGCACAACCAATGTGGGTGAACTGCGTAACCGGGGTATTGAGTTTACGCTGACGGGTACGCCCATCCGGGTCAATGGTTTCAAGTGGGACGTAGCCCTGAACTTCACGCGTATCCGCAACAATGTTGTCTCGATTATAGAAGGCGTTGAGCAGTCAACCATTGTTGGTGGCTCCTTTATCGGCATATCGCCCTCTATTTTTGTTGGTCAGCCCTACGGTGTTATCGTAGGTGGTGCTAATCCACGGGTGCAGAGTACCGATGCCAATGGTGCCAACTATGATCCTACCGGGCAGTTTGCCGGGCAGTACGTCATCAACCCCATTACGGGCGGCTTTGCCCCAACGCTTGCGGGCAAGGTTTTGTCGAACCTTCAGCAGAACTACACCGCTGGTCTGAGCAACACGTTCTCGTATAAAGGACTGGCCTTAACTATCCTGGCCGATGTACGGCAGGGTGGTCAGATCTTCTCCTTCGGTGGTGCTGACGTACGCAGCAATGGTTCGCTTTTCGTGACGGGTATCGACCGCGATCAGCCCCGCATTTTACCCGGCGTGATTCCGGTTACGAACGCCGATGGTACAAGGGGCTACAGGCCGAACAACATTCAGCTATCGGCACAGTCGTACTGGGCTGGTCTGGGTGGTCTGGGTTCGGAAGGTGCCGTGTTCGATGCTACCGTTTATCGGCTGCGCGAGGTGGCACTGAACTACTCGCTACCCAAAACGCTGCTGGGCAAAACGCCGTTTGGTAATATCTCGGTGGGCGTGAGTGGCCGTAACCTGCTGTTCTACGCGCCGGGATTCATTGCCGATCCTGAGGTAAACACGCAGGGAGCGGGCAACATTCAGGGACTTGACCTGAACGGTCAGCCCAACACGCGCAACATTGGTGCTAACATACGCCTGACATTTTAAGCCAACTTTCTGTCAACACAATGACTATCAATATCAAAAAAATATATCTGCTGACCCCCCTCCTGCTGGGCATGGGCGCGTGCAGCAAGTTTCTGGACATTAACGTAACGCCCAACAACCCAACGGCCATCACGCCGAATGTATCACTGCCTGCTGTGGAAGCAGCGGCCGCGTTCGCTAATGCCAATGAACTGAATCGCTTTGCTTCGGTGGTTGTGCAGCACCTGTATGGGGCGGGCGGTGGTCCTGCTGCTACCGATATCTACGTAACAACGGGCGAGGATCTCAACAATCAGTGGCAGGGTGAGCTGTACAACGGCGTTTTGATCGACGCCCAGAAGATGATCGAACTCGGCGATGCCAACAACGGTAACGCCAAGGCGTATTCGGGCATCGGCAAAATCCTGAAAGCATATGGTTTCGCTGTTGCTACCGACTGCTGGGGCGACGTGCCGTACTCGCAGGCGTTGAAGGGCGAGGCCAACACGCAACCTGGCATAGACAAGCAGGAAGACATTTACAAAGGCAATCAGGCCCAGAACATTCAGAGTCTGTTTGATCTGGTACGTGAAGGTCTGGCCGATCTGGATGCCCCTTCGCCGGTTAAGCCGGGTACGGATGATATCATCTACGGTGGTGATCTGAACAAATGGAAACTGGCTGGTAATTCCATGCTGCTCAAGTTTGCCAATACCATCAGCCGCAAAGAACCCGAACTGGCCCGGACCGTAATCAATGAGGTATTGACCCGGAACGTCTATATCAAGTCGAATGCCGACGATATGAATTTTAGGTTTGGCACGGCCATCAACAGTCAGGACCCGCGCTACACGTACACCATTCTGAGCCTGTTCCGCGATGATCTGGCGATGAGTTCCCGGTTTCAGGGTGTCATGCAGGGACTCAGCGATCCGCGCCTACCCGTATTCTTTACCCGTCCCGGAGGCAATTTCTTAGGATTTGACAATGGGCTACGTGCTACACTCCCCTCCTCTACAACCTGGTCGCGTTACAATGCGTACGTGATTGGAGCGGGTGGTGAAGGACCGGTGCGGATGCTGACTAACTTCCAGCGGGCGTTCATCCTGGCCGAGTCGGCTTTGATTCTGGGTACGCCCGGTGTTCCGCAAACGCTGTATGCCGAGGGCATCCGGGCGTCCATGACGCTGGCCGGTATCCCTGTTGCTCAGATCGACGCTTACGTTACGGCCAACGCGCTGACAGGTACCACACAGGAGCGACTGGCGCAGATCATGACCCAAAAGTATATTGCATTTGTGGGCAATGGTCTTGAAGTCTGGAATGACGTTCGCCGGACCAACCTGCCCCGTCTGCAACTGTCGCAAAATGCCGCCGGTATCGACGGGACGCCACAGGTACGTTTACAATACACCGCCACAGAGCGGACACGGAATCCTAAATTCCCTAACCCAGGCCCGCAAACCAACGCTCGCGTTTGGTGGGATATCGATTAAGGAACAACCACATTCATTCAGCCAATCAAATGAAAAAAATACTCATACAAGGCTTTATGCTGGCGGTACTTGCCGCTGGCAGCTTTGCCTGCAAAGACGACCTCGTTTACACGGATCTACTCCAGGATCGTCGGCCAGCCGTTCCGGTTACGTACACCAACGCCACTACTTTTGGGTTTAATCCGTTTATCGAGGTATCGGCGGCTGCGGGCCAAATCTCGTACACCCTCTCGATTCCGGCTGGTACGGGTCGGACCATCCGGGAGATCACAACGGTAGCGGGTGGCGGTACGGGTATCAACCCCGGTACGCTGAACAGCGCGGCTGCCAAATTCAACACGGCTCCTATCCCGGGAAGTGGCACAACGGCAACGTTCACCACGACGCTGGCGGCTTTCAGGGCCAAGTATCCCGCGATTAACGTGACGCCATCGACCAATCCATTAGTCCCGCGTGAGATTGCGTTTATGTTCAGGATCACACTGGACGATGGCTCGGAGATTATTCCGGTACAGGCCCGGGCGCGTATTATTCCGTAATAACACGTTGCCTTCTACCAAAAAAGCCTTCCGAAATTCGGAGGGCTTTTTTGTGCTGAACACCCAGCAGTGGATAGCCCTGCGGACCGGGGCTCTTCAGACCAACCGCCCTACCACATCGGCAAGCGGCATCAGAATGCTGGTGCTGAATTCGCTTAGTCTGCCTACCGATATCACCGACGAGGCCATTGCGGCTCTGCCACCCTACAACTGGCAGGGAGAAGCCTACCGCCCCGGTTCAGTAAGCAGTGGCGACATCTCGGCGCAGGGTGGTAATGAGAAAACCACCTTTTACATCTCCGGGGCGTTTACACAGCAGGACGCCATTCTGCGGAACGTTGACTTCAAACGGCTGGGTGGCAAACTAAACCTGACGCACAAAATCAACTCTCGTTTGAGACCGGTATCACACTGGCTAACATAACGCAACGAGGGCCATTTGGCGGTGCCGAAGGGTCGCTGGCCTTTGGCGCACCGCAGTATTCGGCACCGCTGATTTTGCCGCTGAATCCGATTTACAATCCCGATGGCAGCTATTATGGCCTGCCCGCGTCGGGCGTGGTTATACCCGGCGACTTGTCACAGAACGTCATTGCCAATTCGAACCTGATCGTCTCGAAAACCACGACAAACCAATTGGTTGGCAATCTGGCTCTGACCTACAAATTCTCGAAGGATTTTTCAGCCCGCGTATTCGGTGGCCTTGATTACCGGGTTATCAACTCGTCGTTCTTTGGTGATCCTCGCATGTCCAATTATTTCAACATAGGCGCAAAAAAACCCTCCCCTCAACCCGGAGGGCTTTTTTTGCGCCCACCTGCCGGACAAATACCCGCTAAAAACGTTATCTATGCAGATACACGTAACTAATCTGACCACCATTACACCCTGTACATGCTAAATTCCCGTATTGCCGGCGTAGGTCATTATCTGCCCGAACGTATCGTCACAAACGACGAAATTGCCCCCGGCATGGACATTACCGATGCCTGGATTGATGAACGAACCGGTATCCGCGAACGACGCTACGCCCAGTCCGGCGAGGAGACTACCACCACGATGGGAGCCGCTGCTGCCCGTATTGCCATAGAGCGGGCGGACATTACGCCCAACGATGTTGATTTCATTGTTTTTGCCACCATGAGTGCCGATTATCTTATTCCCGGCTGCGGGGTGCTGCTCCAGCGCGAACTCGGCATTACGGGTGGAGAAATTGGTGCACTTGACGTCAGAAACCAGTGTTCGGGCTTTCTATATGCGCTGTCGGTGGCTGACAAATTCATTAAAACGGGTACGTACAAAAACATTCTGGTGGTAGGGGCCGAGCGGCAGTCGTGCAACCTCGATTTCAGCCCGCGCGGACGCGATGTGGCCGTACTCTTCGCCGACGGAGCCGGGGCCGTAGTCCTGCAACCCAC
The DNA here is from genome assembly GCA_038248175.1 of Cytophagales bacterium. Classification (GTDB taxonomy): domain Bacteria; phylum Bacteroidota; class Bacteroidia; order Cytophagales; family Spirosomataceae; genus Spirosoma. The sequence continues at coordinate 5,941 of JBBRUB010000029.1, forward strand.
CGACGAGCCAGGCCGGGGCATCCTCTCCACCCACCTCCACGCCGACGGTACCCATGCCGAAGAACTGAGCGTCATAAACCCCGGCAGCCATGGCAATTACCATTTCAAAAAGTACAAACCCGACTACTTAGACGGCGAGTACGTACATTCCAACCCCGGCCCGTTTGAGCCTCCGTATCTGTTTACAGGTATTTTCAAGGGGTTCCTGGTCATCAAGAAGGCGTTCGAGAAATTCCCCGCCGTGATGAAGGAAGCGGCAGTCGCCAACGGCCTGACCCTCGATGACGTGGATGTGTTTGTGTTGCATCAGGCTAATTTGCGCATTCTGGAGTATGTGCAACGCCGGATGAAGATCCCCGACCACAAACTCTGGAACAACATTCAGCACTACGGCAACACCACCTCAGCCTCAATACCCATTGCGCTGAGCGAACGCTGGGAAGCCGGAAAAATCCAGCCAGATAACGTAATTTGCATGGCCGCGTTTGGCAGCGGCTTCACCTGGGCGTCAGCCCTTATTAAATGGTGAAAGAGCGAATGAGTGAATGTGCGAATATGGCTGGCACCGTCGAGTTGGCGCCGGAGGTTATTCGCTAATTCGCTCATTCGCCAATTCACTCATTAACTCCATGACCGTCGGCGAAACCTTTACCTACCAATACCATTTCTCGCAGGATGACGTTCGGACGTTTGCCGAACTCACCGGCGACGATAATCCGCTGCACCTCGACGCGGACTACGCGGCTACTACGCCGTTCAAACGCCCTATTATGCACGGAATGCTCAGCGCGAGTGTCTTTGCGCGGGTGTTTGGCCGCAATTTCGGAGGCACTGGGGGTGTCCACATGTCGCAGATGCTGGAGTTTGTCCGGCCCATGTACCCCGACGTGGAGTACGAAGCCCACTTTGAATGCCGCAGCATCGACACTCACCGGCACACCGCCGAAATTAGCTGCGTTGTGGTTGACCCGGCCACAAAAAAGCCCACCCTGCGCGGACTGGGCGTGGTGTATCATAAGGAAATGTTTAGCTGAAAACCCGTATATTTATTGAGTTAACAACGGAGAAATTATGGAAACACTCCCCCGGCAAATCACACACAAGGAGTTCAGGGCAATGGAGTTCGGGGAGGACGAACTGAAGCAGTTTATTTTTGAACTCGTAGACGGCGAAATCGTGGCCCGCAACTTCCCTACCGCATCACATCAGCGCATTTTATTCAAATTAACTATGCTATTCGGCAACTTCGCCGGGCAACTTGGCGAGGTACTTTTCGCGCCCTTCGGCGTAGTGCTGGATGATTTCGACGATGTGCAGCCCGATCTGATGTTCGTCAGGAACGAGCGACGGGAGATCGTTCAGGAAGACGGCATTTTTGGTGCGCCCGATCTGATAGTCGAGATTATTTCGCCGAGTTCAACAAAAACCGATCGGGGGAAAAAGTTTAAACTCTATGAGCGGATGGACGTGCCGGAGTACTGGATTGTGGACATTAAAAACCGCAGCGTCGAGGTATATCAACGGCAGGAATCGGGCTACGAACTGATGTCGTTTGCTGCCGAAGCGGGTGAGGTTCAGTCGTTTGTATTACCCGGACTACGCATTGCCGTTGGCGGGTTGTTCATGTAAGAATCAGCTTTACGCATGCCACACCCACGCCAACGGCCAGCAGATACCGCAGGGTTGGTACGTTGAACCGATGGCTGCCGAAGTACCCGCCGAGAATACCCCCAGCAAAGGCCGCGCCGATCCAGCCGTAGAGCGACGGCTCCGGCGCGTAGCCCCGGCTCAACAGCCCAAACAGGCCCGACAGCGAGTTGACGAAGATGAACAGGGCCGAGGTGGCCGCCACTTCTTTGAGACGCGCCCACTTGAAAATTAGCATGACGGGGCTGAGAATAATACCCCCACCAATGCCAATCATACCCGACAGTAGCCCAATCACGCCCCCCGTCAGCAAACCCGCCCCCAGTGGAATAGGCCGCGGCTCCTCATGCCGACCGCGTATGGTCCAGAGCATCCTGACAATCACCAGCAGCAGACAGACGGCCAGCAATTGGCGGTAAAACGTATCGCTCAGCGGAATCAGGACACCCACAAACGCCAGCGGAATACTCGCCCCGGCAAACGGCCAGAATTTGTCCCACCGGAAATAACCCGCCCGGTAAAACTGAATGAACGACACCGACGACACGAACAGATTGAGCATCAGGGCCGACGGTTTCATCAGCATCGGCGATACGCCAAACAGTGCCATCATGGCCAGGTACCCACTGGCCCCGCCGTGCCCAACGGAGGCATAGACGAAGCCCACTATGAACAGACAGGCCAGAAAAGCAATCTCATATTCCATAGAATTCTTCGTTAAGTTGGAAATATACTCCTGAATACAGATGATTTTACGCTTTTTAGCCTTGCTGATTGGCTTTTGGCCGCTTTTTCTCGCTGGTCTTTCAGCGCAGTCACTGATCCCGCCACCCCGCCAGTGGTCCTACCTCGATCCCGTCACCGACTCCGTAGCGGGCATCAGTCTCGAAAAGGCATACAACCTGCTGAGGAACCGCCCTTCAGTACCGGTCATAGTCGGCATACTGGATTCGGGTGTGGATGAGAACCACGAAGACCTGCGCGACGTGATCTGGACCAACCCCGGTGAACTGCCCGGTAACCAGACCGACGACGACAACAACGGTTACGTGGACGACCGGCACGGCTGGAATTTTCTGGGCGCGCCCGATGGCACAACCTCAGAGTACGGCCAGCCCGAAATCACACATACGTATTTGCTCTTTCGCGCGAAGTATGAAAGCGCGGACCCGGCCAAACTCAACCCCACCGAAAAGCGACAATACGATACGTATCGGGCCGCCAAACGGGTTTATCTGCCCCGCTACAATGCCAACCGACTCAAACTCGTGGCTTTCTCCGACACCACCCGCTTCTGGCAGGTAGCGAACCAACTAACTGTGCAACTGCCCGACAGCGTTACGTCGGACCAGAAAATTAGGTTGATTTCTACCGGTTCAGATTCGGTGGCCACGACCGTACGGAATCTCATGGCCGATGCCTATTCGCCCCAGTATGGTTCGTTTGGGCGGTATGTGCAGTTAGTCAGGCTCAACTGGGAGCGGTTCCGGCAAGTTGTGGGGGGCGAGGCTCTGGTTGCCTACAACCCCAATTACAGCACCAGCCAGACCGTGGGCGATGATCCCGCTAATCCCGACGAGCGGTATTATGGCAGCCCCGTTATGCGGCTCGACAATGCCCCGCAACTGGCCATTCATGGGACGCACGTGGCGGGTATTGTTGGGGCCAGACGCGGCAACGGACTCGGCATAGACGGCGTGGCCGACAACGTCCGAATCATGCCCGTATCGGTGGTGCCATCCAACGGCGACGAGCGGGATAAGGACGTGGCCAACGGAATCCGGTATGCGGTAGAAAACGGCGCGAAGGTGATTAACATGAGTTTTGGCAAGCGGCTGTCACCTCATAAAGAAGCCGTTGATGCGGCCATTCGTTTCGCCGAACAGCGCGACGTGCTAATTGTACATGCGGCTGGCAACAACGGCGAAAACTACGACTCGCTCCCCGCCTACCCATCCGCCCAACTTGCCGATGGCTCAGAAGCCCCCAATGTCGTTACGGTTGGCAACAGCACAGAAAAAATCAACAGGAATCTCCCCGCCCAAAGCTCAAACTACGGCAAGCAAACGGTCGATTTGTTCGCGCCGGGTACCGATATACTTTCAACGCTTCCCAACGGACGGTACGCCAGTTTTACGGGAACGAGTATGGCGGCTCCGTGCGTAGTGGGCGTAGCGGCCCTGCTCCGCTCCTATTTCCCAAAGCTAACGGCGGTTCAGGTCAAGGAGATTCTGATGAAAAGTACGTACAAGCCTAACCTGACGGTTCGTCAGCCGGGGCGGTCGTCGGTATTGGTTCCGTTCAGCAGCCTGAGCCGGTCGGGCGGTATTTTGAATGCGGAGCAGGCCATAAAAATGGCAGGGCAAGAGTAGTTTTACCATCACCACGCCACTTCCTGCTTATCGTGCCAGAACTTGCCGGTTTCGGACTGGGGGACGTCGGTAGCGAGCCAGACAATGGTTTCAGCTCCTTTCTCAACGGAACGGCTGGCGTTGGGTCCGCCCATATCGGTACGTACCCAGCCCGGATCGACGCAGTTGACAGCTACATTTTCAGCCTGTAAAGCCGCCGAAAACTGGCGGGTAACAGCATTCAGGGCCGTTTTTGAGATGCTGTACGCGGGGGCGTATGTCTGCATGTCGTTCAGCGCACCCGCCCCGCTCGATACGTTGATGATACGCGCACCATTGGGGGCCTTTTGCAGGTACGGCAACGCATCCTGCGTAACCAGAATTGGTCCGGCCACGTTGGCAGCAAAGGTTCGTTCCAGACTTTCGACGTTTAGTTTGATGATATCTTCGCCGTGATCTTCCAGTATGGCGGCATTATTCACCAATACGTTTAAATGGCTGGCTTTCTGCGAGAGCGTTCCGAAGGCGTTTTTGATGCTGACGGGATCGGTCACGTCGAGTTGAATGCAGGTGGCTTCATAGCCTTCGCTACAAAGTTCATCCGCCGTTTCGCGGCCTTTAGCCATATCGCGCGAGCCAATAAAGACGGCAAAGCCCCTCTGGGCCAGTTGCCGGGCTATTTCCTTTCCAATTCCTTTGTTAGCTCCCGTAATCAGGGCCGTACGCTGATGTTCTGTATCCATACCTATTTGACACGAGCGGGGCCAAAATTGTTTTTAAGAATACACCGTAAACTCAAGCAACTGACCGTTTACTCAGTCGTGTTACGGAAAGAGGTACCTTAGCGACTAATCTTACATCCATAAACCGATTTCGTCTTATCAATGAAACGTCTCCCCCTTTTTCTTACCCTTTTTGCCCTGACACCGGTTCTGGGTGTGGCCCAAACGAAAACGGGTTCCAAAACCAGTCCAGGTCTAACTGTAACACCCGCTGCCAGCAGTACATCTGCCAACCCGAACCGGCAACAGGAACTTTACGATCAGTATCACGGCATCACAAAAAAACCACAGGCAGAATCTGCCCCTGCCAGGTCAGGGAACATGAGCCGGACGCAACCCGGCAAATCGAATGACCGTACCCGGCCTGAACAGCCCGCCAAACCCGCTATTGCTGTCAGCAAACCCGAACGGGCCGCACCCGCCAGTGCCGAACCCAGCACGTCGGGCGTGCGTATTGGCTTACGCGGTGGCGTTACGTATCCGGTTTTTCTGGAGACAGTAACAGGTCGTGATCCGGCACTCGGCTTTACGGGCGGTATTGTGTTTCAGTTTGGAAGTGGTGCGCTATCCTTTCAACCTGAAATCAACTACACCCGAAATGCGCAGAAGGGTGTTTTTGACGATGGCTTCGGCAATCGAACCAACCTTACGGGTGCGCTGGATGAGGTAGAAATTCCGTTGCTTTTGAAAATCGCTTCCGGTGATGTCAACAGCAACCGGTTCTTCATCAATATCGGTCCGTACGCATCGTATGCGCTGAATGTAAGCGTAAACGGTAAAACACAGTCGCTCGACGGAGTTGATGGGCGGCTTGGCTTTGGGGCTGCGGCTGGCATTGGCGCAGCCCTGAAAGCTGGACCCGGTCACCTGACCGTAGAGTTACGTGGCCTGTATTCACTCGGCGATATTGACAACGGATTCAATACGGATTCAAAAATGATTGGCACTCAGGCTACCCTCGGCTATATAATCCCGTTGGGCGGACGTTGACCGGCAAAAAATTATTTCTCATAGAGTGGGTTTCGGAATGGCGGTGGCTTTTAGCCATCGCCATTTTTGTTGCCCGGCATACTTCACACAAACGGCATTGTCTTTTCCCAAAGCATGGCTGCTTTTTCGTCGGTGATGTCGCGGTTGTGAGTGGTTTTGGGGGCGCTGTCGGCAAAGTACGCGCCGTTGTTGCGCTCGCCGATGGCTTTGAGGGGAGCCGCTGCCAGAAACACACTCGTTTGCGCACCCTTCTCGGGCGAGCGCATCAGCGGGCCAGCCAATGAGAATACCTTACCCAGAAATCCCGCCGTGTCAGACCCGAAGTTGGTTCGTACCGCACCCGGATGCACTGAATACGACGTAATGCCCGTACCCGCCAGTTTATTCGCCAGTTCTTTGGCAAACAGCAGGTTGGCCAGTTTATCGTCGCAGTAAGCAAACAGGGGCGAGAGGTCTTCGATATGCCGGAAAAAGCGCGATGTACTACCCCCGAGGTAAGCCGCCGATGATAAATTCACTACCCGCACATCGCCGGTGTCGGCAGCGGTTTTCTTTAATAAATCCAGCAGGTGATGCGTCAGGACGAAATGCCCGATATGGCTCGCGAAAAACGACTTTTCAATCGCATTAACAAACTCGATTTTCGAGGGTGTATAGCCCGCATTGTTGACGAGAACGTCGAGCCGGTCGTACGTTTCGGCGATTTCTTTGGCCACCCGGCGTACGGCGTCGAGGTCGATTAGATCGGCCAGCACCAGGTCAACGCGTACGGCAGGGTTAGCCTGTTGTACGGCAAACTGAGCTTCATGTCCCTTCTTTTCGTCGCGGCACAGTAAAATAAGGTTGAACGAGCGTTGGGCCAGGGCGCGGGCCGTAGCCAGCCCCAAACCCGAATTGGCTCCGGTAATGAGTGCAGTTTTCACAGGTATCGGTTAACAGTTACCAGCCTATTCGAGAGACTGTATATCTTCAACTCTACCTAATTCCAAACTGTTCACTGATAACTGC
>JBBRUB010000030.1:0-12687 GCA_038248175.1 Cytophagales bacterium
ACTCTCGGCTCACGCAGTTGCAAAAAAGCCTGTCTCAGATGTTGGTAAGCCTGGTCGGTTGGTAGCCCGGCAACCTGACTGGCTTCGTTGGGTGTACAACGCTCGAAGAGTACCGCGTTAAGCAACCGCTGCTGTTTATTCACTGGTGTTTGAGCAGGAGACCCCCGGTTAGTTCTGGCTATGACTCTGCCAGACGGGGTTAGCTGAACTATGGCCGGACTACTTTCTGGACTTGTGGCAATGGCGTTGGCTGCGGTTTGTCGGGCTATATGGAACAGCCACAGAAACAGCGGCTGATTAACCGGACATGAAGTTATCTCAGAACGAATGGCAGTAAACGTATCAGCCAATACAGAGATGACCCCCTGCTCGTCGCCAATAATCTTCGTAACGATGCCGAGCAAAACCGGGGCATATTGGTCGTACAGAGTGGCAAACGCACCGGGTTGACCAGTTCGCAACGCGCTAATCAGGTCAGCTTCGGAAGGGTAGGCAGTAGTGTTCAAGAAGAAGGGTGCGTTTAAGGAATGTACCATCGGGAAATCGACGTACCTATATAGGAACCATAGACTTACAGTAAAGTTAGAATAGGAGAGACAGTTTGCCATGAAACAACGTCACCAGTTAGTTACAAGGCTCGTTGCGTGAAAAAATAGTTGTTTCCTCTACCCATCTCAGCCTGTTCAGAGTTGTTCATACAGACACAACCCATTCTAATGCAACTCACAATTACCCCCGAAAATCTGCTCGAATGGATTGGACTACGCACCAATCAGGTGGCCGTACCGATTCTTCATGTCCAGATTATGCCCGTTCTGGCCAAAGCCGTACTTGAGGCCGCTGACAAAGGCGTATTTGAAGCCGCCAGTTCCGGCCCCAAAACCCTCGACGAACTCAATGCCAGCCTAAACCTGAACCGTAAAGCCCTCGGCGAGTTGATGGGGTTGCTTACGGCAATGGGCTACTTTACGTTTAGTGACGAACGGTTTGCCCTCACGCCGATGGCCCGGAAATACGCGCTCAAAGACAATGCGCAGTCGGTACACGGCATGATGGTGTTCAACAACCGGGTAGTCTGGAACTGGATGAGCCAACTCGGCACCTACCTCGAAACCGGCAAAGGCGTTCATTACCACGATAAACTCACCCCCGATGAGTGGCGGTATTATCAGGAAGCGATGGTAGCGGCCAGCAATACCGAAGCCCCGGAGTTTGGCCGTCGTGCTCCAGTCCCAAAATCGGCTACGGCCATGCTTGACATTGGCGGCTCGCACGGTCAGCACTCGGCGGCCCTGTGCCGAAAAATTCCCGCATTGACCGCTGTTATTCTTGATTTGCCCGGCGCCATTGAACAGGCGGCTCTGCTCTTGGCCAAACTGCGCATGGGCGACCGCGTCCGGCATCAGCCCGGCAACGCCCTCACCGATGACTTTGGCGAAGGTACCTACGACATTGTGCTGCTATCGAGTCTGGCGCACCATTTTACGCCGGAGCAAAACCAGTTGGTGGCCAATAAGGTGGCACGGGCGTTGAGACCGGGGGGCGTGTTTATCGTGAACGAGTTTATCCGGCCCGAAACCGGTGCGAAACCTGAACTCCTTGGCAGCAGCACCGATTTGTTCTACGGCCTGAGCAGCACGGCAGGCAATTATTCTATCCCCGAAATTCAGGCGTGGCAGCAACAGGCCGGGTTAACGTTGCACAAAGTAATCAAGTACCGCACCGTGCCGGGCCGGGCCATGGTCGTGGCAAAGAAGTAATTGCCCCTTATTGCGTAGATTTACATACAGCAAATCATCCATGATATGGTAGCAATTGAATCAACAGGAATGGTCGATCAGCACGGGCAACTCAAGCTAAGTCGTCCGCTTGACTTACGAAATCAGGCCGTTAAAGTACTGATTCTCATCCCTGATATATCCGATAATGATGCCTGGCTTTCGGCTATGGCCCAAAACCCTTCGTTTGACTTCCTGCATGACGAAACGGAGGATATATACAGTCTTGCTGACGGAAGTCCGGTGCGCTATGAGAAATGATATTGTACTCGTCCCGTTTCCGTTCGATGATTTGAGCAGTACGAAGCTGCGTCCGGCACTTTGCCTTACCGATTCCGTCGGCACCTACGAACACGTAGTCGTGGTGTTTATCACCAGTCAGATTAGCAAGACTGCCGAGTCGAGTGATTTGCACATCATTGCCACTGATGACGATTTTCAGCGCACGGGGCTGAAAGTAAGTTCATCCATTCGTTTGCATCGACTGGTTACTGTTCCCGTTGGGCTAATTCAGCGTCGGTTGGGAGTTCTCTCTCCTTCGTATCGGTCAGCTCTGGTTGCTAAACTCAAAACGTTGTTTGCCTTGTGACAGGTGATACGTACTGACGAACAAGAAACCGCCCTTTCTGGTCGTTATTTTGCCGTACTACCAACTAACTCCATCGGTTATCCTGTGCGAACGGCTTTATCCTTAACAATCACCTTATTGGGCGCAACGCTGGCTATACCGCTACCGGCCCAGAACACGCCGGGCTTGCTCAACAACCCCGGTCAGTTTATCTGCAATTACACCGGCAACGGTCTGAAACCTCAGGTTGTCTGCAACGAAAAAGCGACCTCCAATGGTCATGCGGAGAAGGTCGTGGATCGAATTTTGCGACCTATTGGCCTGCTGCGAAACTTCAAAGTGGTTGAGTGTGCTAATACTGATAATTGCTTTGCTACGGTGCTGAAAGGGCAGCGGTTTATTGTGTATGATGCGGCTTTCATGCAAAACATCGAAGAAGAAACCGAAACCGACTGGTCGGCCATCAGCATCATGGCCCACGAAATTGGCCATCATTTGCAGGGCCACACCATTGACGGTCGGGGCGGTCAGCCGCAGAAAGAACTCGAAGCCGACAAGTTTTCGGGCTTTGTACTGCATCAGTTGGGCGCGTCGTTGCAGGAGTCGCTGGTGGCGGTGCAGATGCTTGGCAACACATATGCTACGCCTACGCATCCGGCCAAACCCATTCGCGTCGAGTCCATTCGTAAAGGGTGGCTGGAAGCGGAGGCCATGTACCCCAAAAGCCACTCAACCGGTAAACCCGCCGTGGCTACTGCCCCTAAGCCAGTTGCCGCACCCGCAGCTTCGTTACCTGCTCCAGCCCGGACAGCACCCAGCCTGACGCGGCTCGGCTGTGTATCGGGTAATTGCGACGATGGAAAGGGCGTCTTTGTCTATCCGACCCAGGAGCGATACGTGGGGGAGTTCATAGACGGCGACAAGCACGGCACCGGGGCGGAGTATTATCCTACTGGCAAACTGAAATACCGGGGTCTGTTTCAGGATAACCTTCGCACGGGCTATGGCCTGTACTACTACCACAACGGCGACCGGTACGAAGGCCAGTTTGCCCGCAACATACCCAACGGTAAGGGCGTCTATACGTTTTCGGACGGAGAAAGAATTACCGGCTCTTTCAGAAATGGCCAGCCGATGCGCTGAGGATGCGATAGCATACGTTTTCTTGTCATTCCAATAAAAGAGGAGTCTGGATGTAGAACACGCTGTGCGTTCTATGTCCAGACTCCTCCTTTGTTAGATTGAAAAAGACGGAATGCGGAAGAAACGCTACTCCATCAAAAACGGATAATCTTTCTGCACGTACACATCCTTATACGCTTCTTCGGCGGGCGGATACGGTGAGGCCTCGGCGAAGGTGACGGACTCGTCAACGATAGCCTTGATTTTGTCATCGATGGCGTCTAACTCCTCCTGTTTGGCCAGGTCCTGCTCCAGAATTCGGGTTTTTACAATCTCGATTGGGTCGCGGAGTTTGTACTGGTCAATTTCCTCGCGACTCCGGTATTTCTGCGGGTCAGACATGGAGTGGCCCCTGAACCGATACGTGCGGAACTCCAGAAACGTGGGTCCGTCGCCAGCGCGGGCGCGTTCGGCAGCGCGGCCAACGGCTTCGTGAACGGCCTCAACATCCATGGCATCAACCGGCTCGGCGGGCATATCATACGACTCGCCAAGGGTGTAGAGTTCCGTTACGTTTGAGGTACGGGCTACCGACGTACCCATCGCGTAGCCATTGTTTTCAACCACGAAAATGACGGGCAGTTTCCAGAGCATCGCCATGTTAAACGCTTCGTGCAACGCGCCCTGCCGCACGGCTCCGTCGCCCATGAAGCAGATGCAGAGATTTTTGGTCTTGTTGTATTTCTCGGCAAAGGCAATGCCCGCGCCCATCGGAATCTGCGCGCCCACAATGCCGTGACCGCCCATGAAATTAACCGATTTGTCGAAGATGTGCATCGAGCCACCTTTCCCTTTGGAGGAGCCGGTTTGCTTGGCAAAAAGTTCGGCCATGACGGCTTTTGGGTCGGAGCCAAGCGCGAGAGGCATGCCATGATCGCGGTAGGCCGTAATCCATTTGTCGTCTTTGGTCAGGGCCGAGGCCGAACCTGATGAACTAGCTTCCTGGCCAATATACAGATGACAAAATCCCCGGATTTTCTGCTGCCCGTAGAGCTGACCGGCCTTTTCCTCGAACTTCCGCTGCAACTGCATTGACTCGTACCATTGCATGTACTGCTCTTTGGAGTGCTGCGTTTTAGCCGGTGTTGAACCGTTTGCCGATGTTTTCGCCGTAGTCTTGCCGTTCCTGGTTTCGGGGGTGTCGGCGGTTTTTTTCTCTTTTACACTTGCCATTGAATAAGGTCGTTAGTCGTCAGGTTATCGTATTGAGGTGCGGTTGTCAGGCGTCTATTCCCTAACAAAGCCACCGTATCTTTGTTGCCTTTACCAACGGCCAGTTGGGTCGTTAGCAACTGCGAAATTAAGCAATCCCGTCCGATAACGCCACTCATGCACCTGGAAAAGCTAAGCCTGACCAATTTTAAAAATTACGAGGATGGGCGATACGCGTTTGGGCAGCACATAAACGTAGTGGTGGGGCCCAACGGCAGCGGTAAAACGAACCTGCTCGATGCCATCTATTTTCTGTCTCTCAGCAAAAGCGCGTTTCAGAGTCAGGACGCATACAGTATTCAGCACGGAGCCGATTATTTTATCATTGACGGGGTGTTTGTTGAAGACAGTCATCATACCCAGATAACCATTAGCTTACAGCGGGGACAGCGGAAGGTACTGATGGCCGATAAAAAGCCTTACGACCGCATCAGCGACCACATTGGCCGGTTTCCAGTGGTACTCATCGCGCCCAATGATACCGACCTCGTCCGCGAACATGCCGAAGAACGGCGGCACTTTTTCGACGGGGTTCTCTCGCAGTACGACCCCGACTATCTCACCGATTACCTGGCCTACAATCAGATTCTGAAACAGCGCAACAGCCTGCTCAAGCTCTTTGCCGACCGCAATCAGGTGGATAACGACATGCTCGATACCTACGACGAGCCACTGCTGGCCATCGGTCAGCGGATTCACGACCGGCGGCAGGCGTTTGTTTCGGAGTTCCTACCCATCTTCCAGAGCCATTACGCTTACCTCAGCGACGAACGCGAAACTGTCAATATCCTCTATGAGTCGGAAGTGAGTAACCCAAATTTTGCCGATGAGTTCCGGCATTTCCGTCGGCGCGATACCATATTGCAACGTACCGCAACGGGTGTCCATAAGGATGATTATACTTTTTTAATTGAAGACGGAACGGGGGCGTCGGTGCCGATGAAGAAGTTTGGTTCGCAGGGGCAGCAGAAGACGTTCGTGATAGCCCTCAAACTCGCCCAATTCGATCAGCTGGAAGCTACCAAAGGCAAAAAACCGATCCTGCTCTTAGACGATATTTTCGACAAGCTCGACGACCGGCGCATTGGTCAGCTCATCCGGCGCATGGACGAAAGCGCGGACCCTACCAGCCAGTTCGGGCAGATTTTCATTACCGACGCCCGCCCCGAACGCACCCGCGAACTCCTGAGTAGAGTCACCGCCGACGTGCGCTTTTTTCAGGTTGGAGACTGATTTCTTACCGCAAAGACGCAAAGGTGTCGCAAAGAGCGCAACGTTTTTCTTTGCGACACCTTTGCGTCTTTGCGGTTAAGAAAAGCTCTCGAAGACCGGGAAGATCTCTCTCCCATCCAGCAGCCCACGCGGGCCGTGCGTTTCGTAGTACGTGACGGATGCCGCGCCTATTTGCGAAAGTGAGGTCAGGCTTCGGCGGGTCCATTCGGCCCCGAAGGTAGTTTTCTGGCGCGGGTCAGCGGGCGGGACGGTGGCGCGGTCGGTGGGAGGGGCGTCGGCATTGTAGCGGGGCAGGAGCGTAACGGGCGAAATATGTACCGGCTTGCCACCCGACAAAACCCGCGCCGACAGGACGGTGTCGGCCTGACCGGCCACGTTTTCCATCACGGTCAGGTCGTCGTTCAAATGCACCTGCGGGGTCATGGCATACGTAACAAAATCGACCCGGCTGAAATCAAAGCGATGGCTGTTCAGATCAATAAAGTGCGCGTTGGTACCGCCACCAAGTTTGATGTGCGGCAGCAACTCCCGCAGCACTGGCAGCACGTCGTTCAGCAGGGGGTCAGACGTGCGCCCGGTGTCGGTCCCGAACAAAGAGAGCGTGTAAAGATGCAATGCGTGATCGATGGCAAACTGTACAAACTGCCGGGCCTGTTCAGCGGCATCATCGCCAAAAAACAACGCTAACTCAAGCGGAACACCCAGCAAACTGGCGTCGAGTTGCGCGGTCAGGAGATTACCCGGCCAGTCTGGTTTGGTCAGGTGAACCTCGGTCCGCAGGTGCGACAGGTTGAGCGTTTTGAGTACTTCGGCTTCGGCTTGCGACAATGACGGCCCGTCAGGGCGATGACCCAGGCCAATGCGCGGACGGACGGGGAGACCGGAATTCTCGACCGTAAAAACAAGTTGCTGCCTGATTTCGGTGCCAACTTCTACCGTTACGGGCGTTGGTAAACTGACCGGGGTTGGGTAGGTTTTGTAGGACGCATCGGTAAAGTTTCGCTGGTCTTCGGTCTCGAACACCTCCCCAAAAAACGCCAACCGAAACACCCGGCCCGACGCCATTTGCCACGTCAGACCCCGAATGTCCTGAAACGGCTGGCTGGGCGGTATCAGCACCGGAAACAGCGAATCGGTCGTGTTGCCATTGGTATGTTCGATACGGCAGGGTTGCCCGGCCAAACCCGCAATGGGGTGCAGGACGCAGATGCCAATGCGGTTGCGCTGGAATGTGCCGGTGGCTTTTCCATAGAAATCGAACGTAACGGTACCATCAGACTGCCCCGAAATTTGCGCGTTGCCCGTCATCTGAATGCCTAAATCGTTGACCTGCCAGTCGTATGTAATCGTAAACGAGTCGTTGGTCTGATGAACCTGCTGACTGGTCAGGACAATGGCTGCTGTGTTCCATTGCGGGTCTCGGAAGGACAGGTGCATCATCTGCACTACTTCTTCACCGTTGGCGAGAAATGTGCGCAATGAACCATTATCGAAAGAAAGTTGAACGGGTCCGGCGTTGAGTTGCATAGCTAATGAGATTCTGTCAACCGATAAAGTAATACCACTACTGTCTTTACCTTTTATATGCATGAAAATCCTCCTGATCCTTACCCTCTCGCTCCTGTTGCTACACGGGAGTTTTGCACAGAAACCCTTTGCCAACGGCCCGTTGCGGGTGTCTGACAACAGCCGTTATCTGGTTCATGCCGACGGAACGCCGTTTTTTTATATGGGCGATACGGCCTGGGAATTGCTGCACCGCCTGAACCGCGAAGAAGCCGACCGCTACCTGAAACGCCGGGCCGAACAGGGCTTTTCGGTCATTCAGGCCGTTGCCCTTGCCGAGTTCGACGGGCTGAACGAACCCAACCCCTACGGCGAAACGCCCCTGCTAAACAATGACCCAGCCAAACCCAACGAAGCCTATTTCAAACACGTTGATTACATCATCGACAAAGCGGCTGAATACGGGCTGGTCATTGGCCTGCTGCCGACCTGGGGCGATAAAGTTTTTAAGGATAGCTGGGGAAAGGGGCCGGAGATTTTTACCCCACAAAACGCCCGCGTTTATGGGAAGTGGATCGGCGAACGCTACGCAACCCGCAAAAACATCATCTGGATTATGGGGGGCGACCGTAACCCGCGTGCTGGCTCAACAGACGTAGCCATCTGGCGGAGCATGGCCGAGGGCGTTCAGGAAGGTACGGGTGGCCCCAAAAACGCGCTGATGAGTTTCCACCCGCAGCCCAACGGGGTACAGGACGGGGGTTCATCGAAGTGGTTTGGGCAGGATGCCTGGCTCGATTTCAACATGCACCAGACCGGCCACTGCCGCGATACCCCCGTCTATGACCACATCGCCACGAGCTACGCCCAAACGCCCACCAAACCAACCATGGACGCCGAACCCATTTATGAAGACCACCCTGTTTGCTTCAACGCCAAAGACTTTGGTATAGCCAATGCCTTCGATGTCCGTAAAGCCGCTTACCTCGCTCTGTTTGCTGGTGCGCACGGCCACACCTACGGCTGCCACGATATCTGGCAGATGTACAGCCCCAGCCGCCCCGCCGTAAACGACCCCCGCCTGTACTGGCCCGAAGCAATGGAACTGCCCGGTGCCAGTCAGATGAAGTTTGTCCGGCAACTGATGGAATCACGTCCCATGCTGGAGCGCGTACCTGACCAGTCGCTGATTGTGGAGAATGACGCGTCGCCTGCCGAACGGATTCAGGCCACGCGGGGCAAAAACTGGGCATTTGTGTATTCTTCGGCAGGTCGGGCGTTCACCATGAACATGGGTAAGATTACGGGTAAAACGGTGAAAACAGCCTGGTTCAAACCCCGCACCGGCGAGCAGAAGACCAATGGCAACGCAGCCAACACGGGCCAGCAGAAATTTACGCCCCCCACGTCGGGCTACGGGCAGGACTGGGTGCTGATACTGGATGGGATATAGGTTGGTCCGGTACGCCGATGCGGCTCTTGACCAACCAGCCTCGGCCAATGTACATTGAATAGTAGGGTGCTGCTTATCTTCCAAATACATTATTAGCCGCTACTCGCGGCTGGCTGCACAAGAGTGTACAACCTACGTATGGCCCGGCAAGACTGAAGTTTTGCCGGGCTTTTTTGTGGGGTTACTCCGCTATTTCAGCCGTTCGTCATTTTGTTGAAAATAAGTTGCGGAAACTGAGAACCTTTGTAGAGTTTCCTGAGTTTAACCCGATAAAGTACAAATCCAGTATGAAAGAACGGATTTTATTGGAGGCCGAACAGCTCTTCTGGAAATACGGGGTTCGGTCCGTAACGATGGAAGATATTGCCCGCGAACTCGGGATCTCGAAGAAGACAATTTATCAACACTTCAGCGACAAAGAAGACATTTTATATCAGGTCATCGAGCTGAAAATCAACACAGATGTCAACGATATTGAGTGTATAACCGTACAGACGCCCAACCCGGTTGAGGGTTTATTGATGGCACTGGAGGTAATGCACAAGAATAAAGATAACGTTAGTCCAAACCTGCTGATCGATATCAAACGCTACTACCCAAAAGCCTTCGCGCTGTTTCGAAAGCATATGGATCAGCACCTAATGAAATCGGTTCTTGAAAATATACAAAAAGGGGTAGCTATGGAATTGTATCGCACCGACATAAATCCCGCCATTCTGGCCCGGATGCGGGCCGAGCAAATTGAACTGGCTTTCAACAATGACTTCTTTCCGACTACTCAATATACCATGCTCGACATTCAGCGCGAACTGATTCATCACTTCGTGCGCGGGATGCTGACCGAGAAAGGCTTTACTGTTTACAACCAATACACAACCAAGGAAGAATACACACAACCGAACGCATGAAAACAAGTCGTACAACGCATACCGCTGCACTCTATTTGCTGGCCGGCTGGCTGGGGGCCGTGGCGCAGGTCATACCCGCGCAGCCGTCTGTTGGGCAGCAGCCAACGGGCGCGGCAGCGAGTGGACAGCAGCCGGGCGCCCAGCAGGCTGCCGGAACAGGGTCTATTGTGGCGCAGCCCGGCAGTACGCCCGGAACCATCAGCAACGTGCCGGGCCAGCCAGCCAGCAGCGTCACAACTGGCGCGCCCACACTAACGACGCCCAACGGAGCGGTGAACCTACAGCCGGGCGACATCTCGACCTTCAATTCGGGGTTAGGGGTTGCGCCCAACGGCCTGTCGCCAACGGGTCAATCGCCAACGGGGCAGACGTACACGCTGCAACAGGCTATCGACTTTGCTATCGAGAAAAACGTAAGTATCCGCAACGGTAAGCTTGATGCCCTGAGTGCCGAAGCCCGCATCAGGGAAATCAAATCATCGGCCCTGCCGCAAATATCTGCCAGTGCTTCGCTGACAGATAACCTCATTATTCAGCGTGCGTTTTTACCAGCCGTATTCTTTGATCCGAATGCGTCACCTGATGCTCCGGCTGTACCGGTTCAGTTTGGTGTTGCCTACTCGGCTAACGCGGCTGCCAGTGTCAATCAGATTATTTACAGTGCCGCTTTGAATGTGGGTTTACGGGCTGCGGATACGTATCGCGAACTGGCGCAGCGAAGCCTGGCATCGAGTAAGGTTGTGGTGGCCGAACAGGTAGCCAAAGCGTATTATGGCGTACTGGTAGCTCTGGAACGTGCCAAGTTGCTCGATTATAACATTACCCGCCTGGACACGACACTAAACGAGACGCAGGCAATGAACAAGCAGGGGTTCGTGGAAAAACTCGACGTGCAACGACTCGAAGTACAGTCAAACAATTTGAAAGCCGAGCGGCAAAAAGTGCAGAACCTTATTGAGCTAAGCTACGTGCTGCTGAAGTTTCAGATGGGGCTGGGTGTCAACGACGAAATTACGCTGGCCGAACAGTTAGAAGACCGAAGTGTTAACGATCTGCGCCCATTGATTTCGGCAGACCCAACGTTCCGCTATCAAAGCCGGATTGAATACTCGACGCTGGAAACGCAGATCAAATTGGCCGAGCAGGATATAGAGGTATCGCAGAAAGGCTATTACCCAACCCTGGCTGCGTTCGCCAACTATGGTTATAACTCAGGGCGTAATCAGATTGCTCAGCTTGTTACCTCGCCGTGGTTCAACTTTGCTTCGTTAGGGCTGAGTCTGCAAATTCCAATCTTCGACGGGTTTTTGAAGAAGAGTCAGATTGCCCAGAAACGATATACGCTGCAAAAAGCGCAGAATAGTGGCGAACTGCTCAAAAACTCCATTGACCTGCAAATCCGGCAGTCGAGTATTACGCTTACCAACGGGCTACAAACGCTCCAAACCCAGCAACGCAACCGCGACCTGGCTACTGAAATCGTTCGGGTTACGCGCATCAAGTACAAAGAAGGCGTTGGGTCGAGTCTGGAAGTGCTGAACGCCGAAGGCTCCCTCCGCGAAGCGCAGACCAACTACTACTCATCGCTTTACGATTTCCTGATTGCCAAAGTGGATCAGGACAAAGCCCTTGGTCGGCTCTACACCGGCAACTAAAACACCAAATCAGGGAGTTTCCTGTCATTCCGACGAAGGAGGAATCTCTATTGCAAGCAAATAGGAACTGCAACTGAGGTTCCTCCTTCGTCGGGATGACAGAAAATAACGTTAAACCAAACCAATGAAATCATACTACGCCATTGCCCTGTCCGCAACGCTGTTAGCGTCTTGCGGGGGCGAAAAAAAGACCGACCTGCAAAGCAAACGCGAAGAACTTCAGAAGCTGAAGTCCGAGCAGGCCGACATGAATACGAAGATCAAAACGCTGGAAGGCGAGGTAACCAAACTGGACCCCAAAAAGGCCGAAGTGGGCCGCGTGTAAGACGTAGCCGTCTCGCCGGTGTCGGCCACGACGTTCAAACACTTTGTGGAATTGCAGGGCACCGTCGATGCTAAAAACAACGTGCAGGTGTCGCCCAAGTCGGGTGGAGTTGTGACGGCGGTCTATGTTAAAGAAGGCGACAACGTGCGGGCCGGACAGGCCATTGCCAAAGTCGATGACCAGCTTCTGCGCGAGTCGCAGGCCGAGCTGAAAACGCAGATGTCGCTGGCCAACACCATTTTCGAGAAACAGGCCGCTCTATGGAAACAGCAGATAGGTACCGAGATTCAGTATTTACAGGCCAAAAACAACAAAGAAGCCCTCGAACGGCGGCTTTCGACACTCAACGCGCAGTTGGGCCAATCGACGGTAACGGCACCCATTTCGGGCGTGGTTGATCAGGTAACCGTGAAAGTGGGGCAGTCAGCCGCGCCGGGTATGGGTCTGGTACGGGTAGTGAACCTCGGTCAGCTCAAGGTGGTGGCCAAAGTGTCGGACACCTACGCGGGCAGTGTTCGCAAGGGCGATGCGGTACAGATCGAATTTCCCGACATCAACAAAAGCATGACGTCGCGTATCTCGTTTGTATCCACAACGGTTGACCCACTCAGCCGGACGTTCACCATCGAAGCTCCGCTGTCATCGAGCAGCAGCTTTAAGCCGAACATGCTGGCGCGGATTAAAATCAACGACCAGACGGTAGAAAATGCCCTGGTCATTGACCGGAACATCGTGCAAAACACCGAGAACGGACAGCTCGTTTACGTAGCTGAGACCGAAGGCAACAAAACGGTGGCGAAGGCCCGGACCGTGAAAACCGGCGATTCGTATAACGGACGGGTTGTGATTACGCAGGGCCTGAAAGCC
>JBBRUB010000031.1:0-12579 GCA_038248175.1 Cytophagales bacterium
CCAAAATCCACTGTGTAAGACGCAGATGGAGCCATTACAGGTCGCGCTTGAGTTATTTCTCAAACTCTGTAAGGTTTCGTTTCCAGATGGAGGTGCCGGAAGCCGCGAACGTACTGGGTCGGACCGACACAAAAAAGTCCTGCATTTCACGACGAATGCTGAAATTGTCAGGCTCGCCTTCGAGAAAGATGAGGAAAACTTGAAGTGGATTCTATTCGACTGGATCACGAACGATGAACCACAGCAGGAAAGTGAGACCTCGGCCCGTCTTAAAAGGCTACTGACCATCTTTAGCGAGGAAACTCAGTTTCGACTTAGGGAAGAGAGCAACAAAGAGGTGATTTTTCAGCAGGAAGGCGTATACAAAGCCCTACTGGAAGGAAATACGGTTGATGCTCAGGATGCTCATGAAAACGTCGGACCGTTTCGTATCTTGAAATCGTATGTCGGTGCATTTCTGCATCCGTTCTTGCAGGGAGATAAGCGATCTACCATCAGCAACAAGCAGTTTGTGATAAATTCCAACATTGCCGAAGCTGACCTGAAAGAGTATGCTGGGTTGGTAAGCAACTACTTGGACGTTTTGCCAAAACGGACGACCATCACCATTTCAGAGGATGAGATAGAAGATGATCCTCTGTCAGAATTGTCTCAACCTTTTCCTGACCTGCCTAAAAACTGTATTCTTTTCGGCCCTCCCGGTACCGGAAAGTCGTCGCGCATCAATCGGGAGTACGCCAAAGGTCATCAGAAATACCGCGTTACGTTCCACCCCGATTACGAATACGCATCGTTTGTGGGCAGCTACAAACCCTTTACCGACACCAAGGGGGATATCCACTACAAATTCGTTGAGCAGGAGTTTATCCGGGCCTATACCCGCGCCTGGAACGATCCCAACCGGGCGCATTTTCTAATTATCGAAGAGATAAACCGGGGCAACTGCGCCCAGATATTCGGCGATATTTTCCAGAGTCTTGACCGCAATGCCGATGGGTTTTCAGAATATGAAGTCGATGCCGATACCGATTTGGCCAATTATTTAGAAACGTTTTTCTCAGATAATCCCGTAGCGGCTCAGCGGCTGAATGGGCAGCTACAGAAGCACTATTGCCCCGCCAACAGCTTTGGCAAACTCATCTTGCCCAATAACCTGTTTTTGTACGCCACCATGAATACCTCCGACCAGTCGCTGTTTCCGATGGACAGTGCGTTTAAACGGCGGTGGGACTGGCAATACGTACCCATTGACTATGCTCCGGTAGACTCGACGGGACAAACCATAAATATTACCATTGATCTCGACGACGCCGGACGGTATTCGTGGGCTGATTTTTTGAAGCAGACAAACAGGCTTATTTACAACATTAACCAGAACGAAGACAAGCAGTTGGGATTCTGGTTCGTAAAGGCCGACAGCAGCCGAACTATTCCGAAAAACGACTTTAAGTCGAAAGTGCTGTTTTATCTCTGGTATGAGGTCTATCGCAACGAACAGAGCGACGCCCTGTTTCCGGTAAACGTATCGCGCAGCGGCCAGGAAGAGCCATTTAGCTATGGCTCGCTGTTTGATACTGAACTGGAAACGGCCCTGCTGACAGGTATTATGGAAACGCTTGGCATATCGCCCCTCCCAGCCGATACCATAACTGCCGACGCATGATTGTGCTGTTCGAGGGGTTTCAGTATCCAACCGATGCGATTAGGAAGGTGCTGGCCGACCGGTATCTGGATGAACTCACGGGTTCCAACCGCTGCCGTATTACGCATGTTGGCTACGTTTTTGATGCCCCGGCAGTAGAAAACCCCGCAGCAGAACCCGCCAAAAGAGAACCCGTTCTGCTCCTGCCCAAAGTATTTGTTGACGCCAAAAAGACCGTGTTCGGTGGGCTGGACCCCGTCGAGTTGCTCGACCCGGATTCAAAAGCGTGGCAGCAACTGAAACGCGATCCGCACAAAGCGCAGTTTCTGTTTCGGTTCTCGGTGTGGCTGTACCGCGCTATCCGGCAGTTTCGGCAGCGGCACCGCGATTCAATCCTGCCCGAAAGCAGTGGTCTGCTCGACGTATCGGACGCGGGCGATGCGGCCCTGTCGGAGCTGGAAATTGTGCAGGCACTGGTGCGGTTTCACCGCGACAACAGCGGCCTGCTCACCCACATCAAGCGCGTAAACACGGCACAGCGGCATTCCGTTAGCTGGGGCCGGACGGTGGCGCGGCAGCAGCCCGTACTGCAAAATGGAAGACCCGTTTACGTGAAGCCGCTGGTAAAGCAAAAGCACATCAACTACGACGAAGAACTGATTGTGATCTTTCTCAGCACCCTGGCCAATTTGCAACAGCAATACGGATTCCGGCTCGATCTGAATCCGCTGTATGCACGGTTGTCGGTGCGGGAGATGGACCGGTTTCAGTGCGATCCGGCGCGGATGGTACGTCGGCTGAGGGATATTCGGGGCAAGTATTTCTCGGATAAACTGCTGCGGGTGTGGCAGTTACTGCATCTGTACTACGCCAAAAGCGAGCGGATGCACACGCAGCGGTCGTTTCGGGAGGTGCTGGTTGTCCGGGATTTTGACATTGTCTTCGAAGACATGATCGATTACCTGCTTTCGGACCCAAAAGACACACTGCCAACTATCCTCAAAGATCAGCCCGACGGGAAGCGCGTTGACCATATCTATGCGTATCGGGACCTGATAGACGGGCAGGCCGACGAGATTTATCATATCGGCGACAGTAAGTATTATGGGGCGGGCAGCGCGTTTGGTGTAGAGTCGGTGTTCAAGCAGTTTACCTACGCCCGCAACGTAATCCAGCAAAATATTGACCGGACTAACGGTCCCGGCCTGCCCGCTCCTCTGCGCTACCGCGATGAACTAACGGAGGGCTACAACCCTACGCCCAACTTTTTCATCAGCGCACTCGTTGATGACACCCTCGATTTTGGACACGATGGATTACGGCCCCGCACCACAAATGCTACGTTCAGCAACCGGCATTTTGCCAACCGGCTCTTCGACCGCGATACGCTGCTGATTCAGGCATACAACATCAATTTCCTGTTTGTCCTGAATGCGTATGTAGCGGGTAGTGCGGTGCAGCGAGACACGTTCAGGACGCATACGCGGCATCTGTTTCGGAACAGGCTGGTCCGGCATCTGAATGATACGTACCAGTTTTGGCGCGTAACTCCCGTCAACGAGTCGCTCGATACCTTTGTGACGCGACACTTCCGGCAACTTCTCGGCAAACTATACCGCCCGTCGGGTTTTACGGATGCCCTACTGCTGGCCCTGCCCAAACAGGACCCGTTCGACGTAAACAGTCTGAATGCCCGCGTTGACGTATATGATTTGCACTAACTTGTATCAGCCCACTCGCCATTGAAAGATCTAAGCATCATCATTGTCAATTATAAAACGCCGGGGCTGATTCTGGACTGCCTGGCGTCGGTGTATGCCCATACGCGGGAGATTTCGTTCGAGGTGATTGTGGTCGATAACCAGTCGGAAGACGACAGCCGGGCGCGGGTGCTGGCGGTTTACCCGCAGGTACGTTGGTTTGAGATGGGTTACAACGCGGGTTTTGCGCGGGCCAACAACCTCGGCATTCGTCACGCGCAGGGACGTAACATGCTGCTGCTCAACTCCGATACGCTGCTGCTCGATAACCTACTAAAACGCTGCGTTCGGGTGCTGGACGCTCAGCCTGACGTGGCCGCTGTGGGAGCGCACCAGCTCAGCCGTGACCATTCGCTGCGGCCAAACTTATACACCACGTTTGGGCAGATGCGCCGGGCGTTTTACATCCTGCCATCGGGTCAGGCTGCTGAAGACTGGCTCAAACGCCGGTTGCCCGACCCCGTCTTTACTGATCCTAATCAGGTTGAGTGGATTTCGGGCGCGTTTCTGATGACCCGTCCCGTTACCATTGCCCGCGCCGGTGCGCTGGACGAAAGCTTTTTCATGTACGGCGAGGACGTAGAGTGGGGCTACCGGCTGGGCAAACAGGGCCGGTTGCAGCTCCTGCCCGATGCCGCTTTTGTCCATCTGGAATACGGGAGCAGCGACAAAAACCAACAGCATGTCGTGACGCACATCAACCGCTTCAAACCGCAGGTGCAGGTATCGCAGTTGCTCTGGATCAGGAAGCAGTACGGCATGGGCGCGTACCTCGTGCTGATGGCGCATTACCTGACGATGATCCCGATTGTCTTTGCCGGGAAAATGGTTGTGAACCTGCGGGACCGTCGGTCGCTGTTCTCGGGATTGGCCAATCAGCGGGCGTTTGCGCGGCAGGTAGGCGTGTTCCTGCGCTTTTTCTGGCCCACGCTGTTGAATAAGCCGGGGTTTTATAAGGTGTGAAGCTGGGGTGCTAACCAATGATTCAGTAATCTGTTCACTATCATTTTATTGTATTAACTGGGGGATGGTAACAATTTGGTAATATGAGCGTAGGAGGGGGAGAAGTAGCTTTGTCGCTGAATTAACGCGATATACTTCATGACACAATTTGTACAAACTCAACTCGTTCGATGGCTGCTTATCTGCACAGCCACATTGCTTGGGCCAGGCTTTTTAAGCGGGGCAAAAGCGCAGACTACCATTGCCCAGTGGAACTTCAATTCGCCCATTTCGGATGCCACCACAAGTACGGGAACGGTAATTCCCTCAATAGGAACAGGTTCATTGGTAACCGCAGGCGGTACAACATCTACTTTTGCCAGTGGCGATGCTAACGGGGGTTCTACTGATCCGGCGACGGGAGACGATAGTGGGTTAGGCGTGACGACGTTTGCCGCACAGGGTACGGGCAACAAGACACGTGGAATTGAGTTCAGAGTCAGCACTACAGGCATACAGAGTCTGACAGTCTCTTGGGATCAGCGATTCAGCAATACGGCACCGAATCTGGCGCGTCTTCAATACTCGACCGATGGCGGAACCACTTATATTGATACACCGAATGCGATTACAGGTACGGCTGGCGATACCTGGTTTAATAACAGGGCGTTCGACTTGTCAACGGTCACAGCCCTGAATAACGTAGCCGATGTCCGGTTCAGAATTGTAGCTGAATTTTCTAACCCGGCATCAACCTCATACGTAGCCGCGACATCAACCACTACATACGGAACTACGAGTACGTGGCGGTTCGATATGCTTACGGTGCGGGGCATTTCTGCTGTTACTACTCCCCAACTAAGCATCAGCGATGTAACGGCGGCAGAAGGCAACGCGGGTACGACTACGTTCACGTTTACGGTGAGTCTGTCCGCGCCCGCCCCGGCAGGTGGCATTACATTCGATATTGCTACGGCGGATAATACGGCCACGATTGCCGATAACGATTACGTGGCCAAAAGCCTGACCGGGCAAACCATTGCGGCAGGCAGTAGTACCTACACCTTTGATGTGCTGGTAAACGGCGACGCGACGGTTGAACCCAACGAAACCTTCTTCGTCAATGTCTCGAACGTGGTAGGCGCGACCGTTTCGGACGGACAGGGCCTCGGTACCATCACCAACGATGACACCGCACCTACGCCCGCCGGTCAGATTCGGATTACGGAGTACGCGTACTCCGGTACTGATCCGGGTGGTGAGTTTATTGAACTGACCAACGTCGGTAACGCCCCGGTCGATATGACGGGTTGGAGTTTCGACGATAATACACGCCTGGCTGGCTCATTTGCCATTGGTGCGTTTGGTATAGTGCAGCCCGGCGAGTCAGTTATTATTTCGGAAAATGCCGAACCTGCTTTCCGGAAAGCCTGGTTCCTGCCCGCATCGGTGAAGGTGATTGGCTCGAACCCCGAAAATCTGGGCCGCAGCGACGAAATCAATATTTATGACAATTCAGCTACGCCGGTTCTGATTGACCGACTTACCTATAACGACCAGGGTACTGCCCCTGCTGGCCCCCGCGCCCAGAATGCGAGCGCGTGGACAACCCCCACTAACCTCGGCACAAACACGATTGCCAACTGGCAACTCTCCGTTGCGGGCGATGCGCAAACCTCCTATCTATCACAGACGGGTAACATCGGCAACCCCGGTGGCTACAACGTTCCGTTGGCACGGGTGCTGGTGCGCGAGTCGGCTAACAACACGACCGTTACCGAAGGCGGAGCTACCGACACCTACACCGTCGCGCTCAACACGGCTCCAACGTCCGATGTCACGGTTACGATTACTACGCCCAGTCCGGTTGTAGCCAGCCCCCAAACGCTGGTGTTTACGTCTGCCAATTTCGCCACGGCACAGACCATAACGGTATCGGCTACGAACGACAACAACGCACAGGGTAACCGGACTGAAACCATTACGCAGGCTGCCACCAGCACCGATGCCGCCTACAATGGCCTGACGGTTGTTCCGGTATCGGTAACGGTTATCGACGCGGTAGCGGCCAATCCGGTTAGCGTCAGTGCCATCAACAACGGGCCGTATCTGATGACTCCCACCGCTGGCCCCGCCTTCGTGAGTAGCGTTATCAGCGACCCGACAGACCCGGCTACGACCCTCGGCGTAAACCTGACCCTGAGCGCGGCCAATCTGACCGTTACGGCCAGCAGCAATAACATCGCCGTTGTACAAAACAACGCCACGGCTTTGAATCTGACCGGCACCGGAGCCAGCCGCAACCTGAAAATTACGCCCGCCGGGGTTGGCCTTGCTACCATCACGGTAACGGTTTCGGACGGTAGCAACACGGGTAATTACGTGATTAATTACGCAGCGTCTGCCGCTTCGACCAGCACCAGTCGGTTCCATACGGGTGCGTCGGATGCGTCAACGGCCATCGATGCCGGAAGCGGCTATATGTTCGTGGCCGATGACGAAAATCAGGTAATCCGGCTCTACAACCGCAGTCAGTCGGGCTTGCCCGTCAATTCGACCGATTACAATACAGCACTCGCCGTAACACCGACCGACCCGGAGGTAGACATTGAATCGTCTGTGCTGGTTGGTAGCCGTATCTATTGGCTGGGTTCACACAGTAATTCGGCAAATTCCGGTAATCCCCGGCCAAATCGGTATCGTTTCTTTGCTACCGACCTCGCCGGGACCGGAGCTACTGCCACCTTAACGTACGTCGGTCGTTACGACGGTTTGCGGACTGATTTGTTAAACTGGGATGTGAACAACACCCACGGACTCGGCGCTAATTATTTCGGCTTCGTGGCCAGCACCCAAACGGGCGTTATTCCAGAAGCACCGGGTGGTACGGGTTTCAACATCGAAGGCTTAACGACCTCGCCCGATAATTCAGCGGCTTACGTAGCCTTCCGCGCACCCATCGAACCGACAACGGCTCGCACCAGGGCCCTGATTGTGCCGGTTACGAATTTTGCCGCGCTCGTATCGGGTAACCCGACTACCGGCCCGGCCACCTTTGGTGCACCAATTCTGCTTGACCTTGGCGGACGCGGCATTCGCGAGATCAAGAAGAACGCAGCTAACGAATACCTGATTGTGGCCGGTTCGTCGTCTGGTTTTGGCGCGGCTCCCAGCGATTTCCGGCTCTATACCTGGACGGGTAACCCCGCCGATGCCCCTGTGTTGCGGGCGGGCGACCTGAGCGCGTTGGCTGGCAATGCCAGCAGCGTGGAGTCGATTGTGGAACTGCCCAACCCGCTCACACCGACGAGTTCGATTCAGTTCGTACTGGACAACGGCGACCAGATTTTCTACAATGACGGAATTATTGCCAAAGATCTTGCGCAGAACAACTTCAAAAAGTCACGATCGGATTTCGCTACGCTTGGTGCTTCGCTGGCCCCCACGCTCGTTGCCAACCCGACTACGCTGAGCAACTTTACGGCTCTGACCGGCGCAACGTCGGTTCCGCAGGTTTATACGCTGACCGGCACGAACCTCACGGCCAATGCGTCGGTATCGGTAACGGCAGGGTTTGAGGTCAGTGCCGACGGAACTACGTTTGCAACTACTGCCACGGTGCCGCAAACGAGCGGGACTATAAGCCAGACGGTTGCCGTTCGGTTAGCCAGTTCGCCAACGGCGGGCGCGGTAAACGGTACAATAACCAATATAAGTGGTTCTGCTACGGCCACGGTTGCGGTGAGTGGCAGCGTGCGTACGCCGGTAACGCCGACGGGGCCAATTTACCATGACCTCGCGGCTGGCCCATTCATGCAGGACTGGACCAACACAGGTCTGATCACGACGAATGATGACTGGAGCAACGTACCAAGTATAATTGGTTATCTGGGAGACAGTAATTCAGGTACGCCAACCGGTGTTGACCCACAGACACTGGTTGATGGAACAGCGGGGTTTACTATTGATGTAATTGCCAACCAGACGAATCCCAGTGTTACTAACGGTGGAGTTGCTGAGTTTGAGATAACGAATTCGGTTGTAGCCTTGCAGGGGTCGGGTACAGCAGACGCACCGTTTCTACTCATTCACGTAAATACTACTGGTGTATCGAGCGCAACTATTGCTTACAACCTGCGCGATATGGATGGTAGTACTGATAACGCCATCCAGCAGGTGGCTTTGCAATACCGGATAGGTACAACGGGTAATTTCGTCAATATCCCTGCCGGGTATGTGGCCGACGCGACAACCGGCCCCAGTATAGCTACTTTGGTCACGCCCGTTAGTGTTGCCGTACCTAGTAACGCGCTCAACCAGCTACAGGTCCAATTCAGGATTATCACGACCAACGCCGTAGGGAATGACGAATGGGTTGGTATTGACAATATTGTCATCAGTACAGGATCAGTCACAACGCCCTTCATCACGGCCACGCCCAGCCCGGTTAGCCTGAGCTATACGGTAGGTAGTGGCCCGGCATCGCAGGTGGTTACGGTGAACGCAGGTAATTTGACCCCGACACCGGGCAACATCACTATTTCGTCATCAAGCACAGCCATTACGGCAACACCGGCCACACTGGCTTATACGGGTGGTGCCGTAAGTGGTGCCACGTTTACGGCGCAACTGGTAGCTGGTCTGGCCGTGGGTTCATATCCGACTACGCTGACGCTGACTAACGGAACGACCTCGACAACGCTGGCCGTAAACGGAACAGTCAGTAGTCCGGTCATTATTGGCGCACCCACGCTCATAAGCAGCATTCAGGGCAGTGGTTCAACGGCGGCTTTGACGGGCCTGCAAACTATTGAGGGTATTGTGACGCGGGTATTTGCCGGTACAGCAGCCCTGAACGGGTTCTATGTGCAGGAAGAAGATACCGACTCTGACAACAACCCGGCCACGTCGGAAGCCATTGCCGTGTTTGACCCGAATGGATTTTTTACGGGTAACAGTGGCGATAAGGTCAGAGTAAACGGCCCGGTGGGTGAATTCACGAGCGCGTCGGGTGGGGTGAATAGCAGCCTGACCCAACTGACGCTTACGGCAGGTACGAGCCTGACGGTTGTCAGTAATAATAACTCGCTACCAACCATTACGACGGTTACGCTGCCCGTGGCAAATATATCAGACCTCGAACGCTACGAAAGTATGCTGGTGACGGTACAGGCCGCTTCGGGTAATCTGATGGTTACGGACAACTTCGGGCTGGGACGGTTTGGACAGGTTGTGCTGGCTGCTACGGACCCTGCCACTAATCAGCCAGGTACCGATGCCCGCATCGAGCAATACACACAATTCAATCTGCCGGGTGTGGCTGGAAACGCGGCTTATCAGACGGCCATTGCCAAACGACGGATTATTCTGGACGACGCCAGTGGGGTAGCGAACCCGCCCCAGATTATCCACGCACGGGGTGGTCAGCCGCTCAGTGCTACCAACACCCTGCGTACTGGCGACGACGTGGCCAGTGTAACGGGTATTCTGGACGAACGCTTTGATGGCTACCGTATTCAGACCAATACGGGCGTTAATTTCAATGCCACCAATACCCGCCCTGCCACACCCCCGGCAGTGGGCGGTACGCTGAAAGTAGTGGGCTTCAATGTGCTTAATTACTTCACTGATTTGGACATCAGCCCATCCAGCAATAATCCCATTGTTACGCCCCCCAATGGTGGTGGGGTGTCTTTTGAGCCGCGCGGAGCCGAAACAGCCGAGGAGTTTACCCGGCAGCGGGATAAAATCATTGCCGCCATCACAGCCGCCAGCCCTGATGTGCTGGGCGTAATCGAGATGGAGAATAACGGAAACACGGCCATCGGCAATCTGGTGGACGGGCTGAACGCAGCTACGGCTCCCGGCACGTACACCTTTGTTGATGATGCCAGTCTGGTAAACGACCCCAACGCAGCACCGGGTGCGGTTGGTACGGATGCTATCAAGGTTGGGTTTATTTACAAACCGGCTTCGGTGTCGGCGGTGGGCTTGCCCCGTTCATCGAGTGATGTCGTGTTCGACCGGCCCCCCGTTGCCCAGACATTCCTTGAAAAAAGTACGGGTGGTAAGTTTACGGCCATTGTCAACCACTTCAAATCGAAAGGCAGCGGCACGGGAGCCAATGCTGATCAGAACGACGGTCAGGGACGCTCCAACGCCGACCGTGTGGCCCAGGCCAACGCCCTGATCTCGTTTATCCCGTCGGTAACGGCGGTTGCCGGTGATCCTGACGTGATCCTGTTAGGTGATTTCAACGCCTATGCCCTCGAAGACCCAATCCGCAGCCTGACAGCCGCCGGTTTCTCCAACGTGCGGCCAATTTCAGACTATTCGTATCAGTTTGGTGGGCAATTTGGCTCGCTCGACCATATCCTGATCAGCACCAGTCTGTTGCCACAGGTAACGGGTTCGGCAGACTGGCACATAAACGCCGACGAGCCGATTATTCTGGACTACAACACGAATTTCAAGCAGAACCAGCCTGCCAACCTCTACAACGCCGACCAGTTTCGGGCTTCGGACCACGACGCGGTGGTAGTTGGGTTGAGTTTGACGCCGTCGCTGAGTGCCACACTCATAGCCAGCACGTCGGTTTGTGCGGGTAGCCCGGCTAATTTCTCGCTGACGGTGGCCGGTTTGGGAACGGGTCAGACATACAGCTACACCATCACCAACGGCACGAACAGCACAACGGCATTGGGCGTATCGGCATCGGCCATACAAACGAGCGTTATCACGACGGTAGCTGGCTCGTTCACGGCAACGGTGCTTACGTCTGCCAATGCCAGCACGACCGCATCCAGCGGTAATGTTGCGATCAATGCCCTGCCAACCAACGCCAGCCTGACAAGCGGTACGCTGACCTGTACGGCTACGTCGGTGACGTTAACGGCTTCGGCTACGGGCGGCACGAGCTATACGCTCAACGGTGGACCAACCAGCCAGACCAACACAACGGGTCAGTTTGTGGTGAGTACGGCGGGCAACTATACGGCTATCATTGCCAACGCGAGTGGTTGCACGGCTGTGGCCACGGCGACAGTTGTGAGCAACACAGCCGCACCCACCAACGTGAGTCTGACGAGTGGAACGTTAACCTGCGCGCAAACAAGCGTGACGCTCACGGCTTCGTCAACGGGCGGCACGAGCTACACCCTGAGCGATGGACAGTCCAACACGACGGGTATGTTCGTAGTGAGTACGCCGGGCAACTACACGGTTACGACCAGTGGTCCTAACGGTTGCACCGCTTCGGCGACGAGCAGCGTAGTGAGTAGCACAGCAGTCCCCACTAACGCCAGCCTAACCAGCGGTACGCTGACCTGCACTCAAACGAGTGTGACGCTGACAGCTTCGGCCACGGGTGGTAGCTCGTACACGCTGAATGGCGGAACGGGTTCCCAGACCAACACGACCGGTATGTTTACGGTCAGCACGGCGGGTAACTACACGGCCATCATTGCCAATGCGAGTGGTTGTACGGCCACGGCCACGACGACAGTTGTGAGCAACACCGCAGCACCCACCGCTACGCTGACCGCCAGTACCAACCCGGTTTGCGCTCCGGCCAGCGTTACAATCACGGTGGGAGGAACGGGTACGTCCTACACCTTCTCGGCAGGTGCTACCCAGATTGGGATGACCAACCAGGCCACCGTTACCCAGAGCGGAACGTATTCCGTCACGGTTAGCAACGTGAACGGCTGTACGGCTACAGCGAGTGTCTCGGTAACGGTCAACACGCCACCAGCGGCACCCACGCTGACGGGCGTAAGCCGGACGGTGACGCAAAGCAACACACCCTTGCCGCTGGGTCAGTTTGTGACAGCTACGGGTACGCTGAGTTTCTCGGGTGTAAGCGGAATGATTGCCAACCCATCAACAGCCACCATCAGCACGGCGGGTACGCAAAGCTTCTCCGTAACGCAAACTGACGCCAACGGTTGTGTAAGTGCCGCTACGCCATTCAGCATTACGGTGCAGCAGAGTACACCCACTACGCCGGGTAGTCAGACGGTATGCCGCAGCAGTCGGGTGGTGCTGACGGCCATCACGACGGGTGTTCGCTACGAGTGGTACAAGAACGGCACGAGTGCACCCTTCAAACTGACGGAGATTGCCTCAATTCAGAAGGGGACAACGACTTCGAGTCTGACGCTGGTGAGCATCCAGACGACGGCGAATTATTACTGTAAGGTATTCCAGGCTAATGGTAGTTTCGTGTTCACGGGA
>JBBRUB010000032.1:0-12532 GCA_038248175.1 Cytophagales bacterium
CGGAACGAATGAACGCCGAATCCAACAACTACATGAAACGTATCCACTACATACTCTTCCTGCTCACCGTGTCGCTAACCAGTTTTGGGCAGGCGGTGCGCCTATCCGATAAGCCCGAACAGTTTCTGGATGAGGTACAGAAGCTCATGGCAACGGGCGGGCCAGCCGCCGTGCGGGCGGGTACCAACCTGCAAACGCTCTGGTCGGAAAACCGGCTGTCGGCTTCGCAGCAGCAGCGCGTTATGGCCCTGAGCCGACGTATGAACCAGAAACGGCTGCAACCCGCGCCCTACTTCGCCCCGTTTTACGACGCACTCTATCACGCCCTTTACACGCAGCAACCCGCCGTATCGCCCGCTACGATTGACGGGATGCTAACGGTGGTTGAAAAAGTGTTTGAGACCAGCGATGCCAAAACGTTTGGCCGGACGCTCGAAACCATCCGGCAGTTTCTGGACCGGCGGCTGCTCTACACGGGCAACGTGAACAAACTCTACGCGCTGGGCGGCACGTTCCAGTTTCGGCTTGTGGACGATGTACAGAAACTGGCCGCTACAGGGGCTACACTCTCGGCAGCCGAC
Organism: Cytophagales bacterium; assembly: GCA_038248175.1. GTDB lineage: Bacteria > Bacteroidota > Bacteroidia > Cytophagales > Spirosomataceae > Spirosoma. The sequence goes on from JBBRUB010000032.1 coordinate 582, forward strand.
TCGGTAGCCCTGGCCAAAGCAGACGCCGAAAAGTCGCGCTTCGATGGCTGGGACGACCTGCCTTCCCCTGGCGATACCACCGCCAAACAGCCGCGCCAAATAGGGCCGCGCTATATTCCGCAGCGTCGTGCTATTCCGACGGTATCTGGGGCGGTGATTTCCGTGAAAGACGCGTCGCTGGCGATGGTTGCTTTTGGCGATTCGGCGGTGCTGGGCAACACCAGTGGCGATTTGCTGATTAAAGACGGGGTATTTGTGGGTAAAGGCGGCAGGTTTACGTGGGAAACGGCGGGCAGACCCGACATTTTCGTGACCCTCGCCGATTACTCCATGAACACGGCCAACCCGCGCCTGCTGGCCGATGACGTGACGCTGACCTTCGAAAAAGCCAAACCCATTATCGGTACGTTCGAGTACCTCGCGCAGAAGCACAGAGGTCCGGCAGCGTATCCGCGTTTTCTGTCGTGGCAAAGCGACGTGCTGATTCCCGACCTCGGCAAAGACCTCGACTACCGGGGTGGGCTGGCTCTGGCGGGTGCGCAGATGGTTGGCTCGTCGGCGAGTGGGCAACCGGCGGTGCTGATCGTGAAAAATGGGGGCAAGCCGGTCTTTAAAGTCAGCAGCCGCCGGTTCGACTTTGGGGGCGACACCACCGGAACCGGAGCGAAGCCTATTATCTCGGCAAAAGCAGTGGCCTTCGTGGGCTACATCGACACCGATTCCCTGACGCATCCTGCTGTGCAGTTTCGCTTCGACAAAGCCGAGCGCGTGGCCTGGCTCAACCGGCTGGAGCGGTCGCAGTATGCGCGGGTGCCGTATAAGGATTCGTACCACAAATTCTTTATTCAGCCCGAAGTAGTGCGCTGGGACGTACCGCGCCAGAAAGTTGATTTTTATCAGGTAGGTGCCAAAGGCGAGGTGCCGGTGCGGTTCGAGTCGTTCGATTATTTTCTGCCCCAACGGTACACCGACCTGACCGTCGATTACGGCTTTCACCCGATGCAGATTGTGGCTAATTTCATCTCAATCAAAAAGCAGCAGACGTTTCTGGACGATGAGGTGGTGCAGTTTCAGCCCCGCGTCAATGCCAACTCGTTGCGCGGGTCGCTGAACCGGATGGTGCTGGAAGGCTACCTCGACCGCGACGCGCTCGGTAATCTGCGCCTGAGCCAGAAAGGTGCGCTGTATATTCTGGCCTACGTGGGTAAGCGCGATTACGATAACTTTCAGGTGCAGTCCACGTTCAACTCCACCGACAGCGTCAAGAATGCGAGTATCAATCTGGCCGACAAAATCCTGACCATCCGGGGGGTGAACCGCTTCGTTATTTCCGACTCGCTCAAAATCTATGGCGTCCCGTCCGACAAAACGCTGCGGGTGGGCAAGGGCCGGAATTTCACGCTCAATGGGCAGCTCAAAGCCGGAACCCTGCGCTACGCCGGGCGCGATATGCAGTTCGATTACGACAAGTTCGCCATGAACCTCAACAAACTCGACTCCATTACCTTCTCGTCGCAGAAGCTGGCCGCACAGGGAAAATCGGGCGAAGTAGGGGGCGATATCAAATACGATAATCCCGGTACGGTGTATCTGGGAAGCGCGGAAAACCGCTCGGGGCAGATTAAGGGCAAGAAAACCACGCAGCGGCTCGTGATGCCGCAGGGTATGACCGTCTATTTCGACCAGCCCGTGCGCGAGAATCTGGTGTATAACAAGAACGTTTATTTCAAGATACCGGCCATCGACAACGACAGCATCGGCAAGGGCGACATTTCGTTCATCGGTACCTTCTATTCCGACGGTATCTTCCCGCCTTTCAAAGCCACGCTCGAAACCATGCCCGACAATACGCTGGGTTTCGTGCAGAAAGCCCCCGCCACGCCCCTGCCGCTTTACGGCGGCAAATCAACCGTAAAACTGACCAGCGACATCACGATGGACAAGAGTGGTTTACGGGCCGAGGGTATTCTGAGCCACCTGACCGCTAACCTGAATACGCAGGGCGTGCTGTTCATGACTGACTCGCTGCTGGCCTCCGGCGACAAAGGCGAGATTAAGGAGGGTATTGTCGGGAAAGCCTATTACCCACAGGTGGCCCTGAACGATTATAGCCTGCAATGGTGGCCGAAAGCAGATAGCATGGTGATTTCAACGAAAAAGAACAGCGTTAGCCTGTACGGAGCCACCACCAATCTGGACGGTAATCTGGTTGTGCGCTCGTCAGGGCTGTTCGGTAATGGTACGCTGCGCCGGAAAGACTCCGAAGCCGTTTCTAAAACCATCAAATTCAACAAAGAAGGCTTCACTGCCGATAAAGCGAGGTTCACGATTCTGTCAGGTCGGGAGGGGGCTGTGGCGGATAGCAAGCCGGTGCTGGTTGGTACGGGAGTTGATGTGGATTTTAACCAGACCAAGGGGCTGGTTGGGCTGGCCATCAATCAGGACGGGCAGTTTGTGGACGATACGGTGACGGCCTCGCTGGAGTTTCCGTTTGCCGCTTACAAAACCAGCATCAGCCGGGCGCAGTGGAATATAAACGCCAAAACCATCGCCATGAAAGCAGGGACCATACCTGCCCCGGCAACTCCACCAGTAAAAGCCGTTGCCAAAGTCAGTCCGAAGGTGACTGCGAAACCCAAACCGGCACCGGTAGTGGCCGAAGCAAAGCCAAACGAACCGAAAACGGGTGTTTTCACCGCTACCGCCGAGGAACAGGAAGGGCTGACCTTTGCCGGAGCAGCCGCGCTGTACGACATCGACAAGATGACACTCAACATCAGCGGAGTGCCGTTTATCACCTCTGCCGACGCCCGGATTTATCCCGAAAAAGGACTCGTAACCATCCGGCGCAACGGCGATATGCTGGCCTTCAAAAACGCCCGGCTCGAACTGGATACGGTGAGCCTGTTCCATAAACTGCGCAACGGAAATATCCAGATCGTGTCCAGAACGCGCTTTGCGGGCGATGCCAGCTACCAGTACCCGACGATGAAAGGCGATACGGCTATCATCAAGATGCAGAGTTTTGAGTTGCAGGAAGCCCCCGCCGTAGCTGGTGCTACGTTGACGGCTGATACCAAACGGGGCGGCCGTCGGTCAGGAAAAGCGAAAGCCGATCAGACCGGCAGAGCGTATTTCACCACTGCCCGCGCCGACGTGAGCGAGCTGGATAACCTGCAACTGGCTCCCAAGCTGCTATACAAGGGAGCCATCACGATGCGGGCACCTGAACAGGACCTCGCGCTGGATGGGTTTATCAAACCAGCCCTCAAAAAGCGGCAAAATCTGGTGGGTGACTGGCTGCCGTTCAAAGAAAAAGTGGCCGAACGCTTAGAGATAAAAGTCGATAAGAACCTAAAAAACGAAGGCGAACAGCCTCTGGTGGTGGGTATTCACTTCGGTGTAAACGGCGCGTTGTACCCTACGTTCCTGTCGCCGAAAGAGGACCCGCGCGACCAGGATTTGTTCACGGCTACCGGGGTGATGCGCTACGACGACAAGGTCAGCGTTTATCGGATTACACCTTCGACGGAGGTCGTGTCGGCAGAGAAGGGCAAGAGCAAGGTAAAAGAAAACGCCACGAACGAACTGACCGCCGTGGCGGATGAAGACAACGAAAATGCCTTTACGTTCAGCGATGCGCGGGGGGTAATGACCTACAAAGGCAGGCTAAACCTCTTCAATACCGACCCGCCGTATCTGTTGGCGGCTGGTTCTGCGAAGGTCAACATCGACAGTGCGCTGTACCGGTTCAATACGCTGATGGCGTTCAATTTCCCCGTGCCGGAACCCATCACGACGAGCATTGCCAGTAAACTGATTACAACCAATCAGGACGAAGGCAACGACGAAGCCGCCGACGATGACCTGAACCGGCTATCGGACAAACTCCTGTCGCTGATTGGACAGGCCGCCGTGGATGCGTACCGAACCAGAGCACAGAATGCACATGCGCCCCTCAACACGGCCTCGCCCAAACTGAATGCGGCCATCGTGCTGGCCAATGCCAATCTGCGCTGGTCGGACAAATACAATGCGTTTTACAGCATCGGCAAACTCGGCGTGTCGAACATGGGTACTGCCGACATCAACGCACAGATGGACGGGCTGCTCGAAATAAGAAAGGGAGCGGGGGGCGATGAGGTGAGCCTGCTGCTGGAATCCTCGCCCGATGTCTGGACGTTTTACGATTACAAACCCGGCAATGGTCCCGGTGCGCTGGGTCAACTGGCCATTGTAACGTCGGAGCAGGATATCAACGATAAACTCACGGCGGGCTCCAAGAACAGCGGCAAGCCAACGCTGGAAATCGTACCGGCCACGCCCTACGAGAAAGAGCAGTTTGTGGACCGCTACCTGGACCAGTACAAGACCCGCGCCAAAGCCCCCCCCCGCCCCCAAAAGCAACCCAAACCCGCCACCCCAACCGCCGATACGCCAACCGTAGCCGCCGGTTCGGTCAGTACCGATCCCAACGACGAAACCGGCGAGGAACCAGTAGCCGAAGACACGAAAACAGTAGCCACAGATGCAGCCAAGCCAGCCCTGAAAACAGCTAAAACCGACCCGAAAGCGAAAGATAAAAAGGGCAAACTACCCGCCAAACCCGAGCAGAAAGTGGCGGTCAAAGAAGTACCAAAGCCAGAAAAGAAAGATAAGGAAGCGGAGCGGGAGGGTTTTTGATTTTTTGTCATCCCGACGAAGGAGGGATCCCTATCGCGAGTAAGCTACAACCCGTAACAGAGATCCCTCCTTCGTCGGGATGACAAAAAATGCGGATACTGTTCGGGACGTGCGTCCCGAACAGTATCCATCAATATCGCTTCACAATTGTCTGTCCCGGCAGTAGCCACACGCCCCGCGCCGATTGGGAGTAGAACGACGAACCGAAATACACCTCCTGCCGACGTACTTTACCATTTTCGAGCTTGATGTCCACCGCCCGCGTCCTGGTGTCTATCGACGTAAACGTCAGCGGTTGCGGTACGGACAGGATGCGCAGCGGCCCCCGGTTTTGCGATACGGCGATGCGGCACTGCCCGTTCACGTCGGGGAAATCGACAATGGCTTTGGCGTTGCCGGGAATGTAGAATCCACTTTGCTGTATGCTTAACGGTGTAAAGTTGCCTTTGCCATCGCCCCGAAGGACCAACCCGTCGAAGGCGTCGCTGCGTCCGGCCACGAGGTCACTGCCGTAATCGTTACCCACCAGCACGGCGTCTAAATTACCATCGCCATCCACGTCCTGCGCCAGCATCCCGAACACCGGGGCTACTTGTGCGGGCATCGGCAGCGGTCGGATAGCAAACTTGCCGTTACCCTGATTTTCGATAAAGCTGCTTGACGTGTAATTGACGGTGAGTTTCAGAGCCTGTTTGCGCTCGTCGTCGTTTAGAATCTGGCTCATCGTGGCTTTTCCAATGGCATTGTACTCCACGTACCGCTTCCGAAGGCCCACCATCTGCCGCACCATATCGTCCAGCCCGAAATACGGGTACTCGTCGTACTGCCCCTGCTGATTCTTGAAATAGACCGATGTAAAGGCGTCGTAAAAGCCGTTATTGTCGAAGTCGCCTGCGTACATGCGCACGGGCCGTTCGGGTGTGGCGCGGAGCAGCGTGTTCTGGCCGAGGTTTCCGGCGAGGTAGTCGATGTCGCCGTCGTTGTCGAAGTCGCCGGGGGTCAAGCTGTTCCAGAAGCCGCTTTTGTCGGAGATACCCGCTACGGTCAGCGGTTCAAATGTGCCGTTGGTATTGCGCAGCAGGGTAGGAGCTTCCCACTCGCCCACCAGCATCAGGTCGGTTTGCCCGTCGTTGTCAAAATCCGTCCAGAGCGCGTCGCAGGTCAACCCGTCGGTCATGAGCGTTGGCGCCTGTTTTGCCGTTACGTCCGAAAAATGACCTTTCCCGTCGTTTTGCAGCAGAAAAGACCGCACCGGTGCCGGGTATTTGCCGGGTTCCACGCGCCCACCCACAAACAAATCCAGATCACCATCGCGGTCAATGTCAGCCGCTTTCACGCACGAGCCGCTAACACCGGTTTTGGGCAGGGCATTCTGGGCAAGGGTAAATAGACCGCGTCCGTCGTTCAAATACAGCCGGTGCGCCAGCGCTTCATCCCGCTTGTCGGGAGCAAACTCAGTGCTGCCACTCACGGCGTACAAATCCAGATCGCCATCGCCGTCGGCATCGAACAGCAGCAGCCCGGCATCTTCGGCCAGTTTGGTGGGTAATGCTCTTATCGCAAATTTCCCATTGGCCTTTTGCAGCAGCAGATTAGCCGCCCGGTCGGCACTACCGCCCACGATCATATCCTGCGTACCGTCGCCGTTGACATCGCCCACGGCCAGCGCGGGGCCGTATTCGGAGAGCTTGTGCAGAATGAGTTTCTGGCTGTTGAAGTCGATGAAATCGGTTTCTTCGTGCCGGTAGGTCATGCCGAGCGAATCGGTTATGTCGCGGAGTAACGTAGCCGGAGCCATGAGCATCGTGCCGGACGGTCCCGGTTTGGCGTTGGCGGCTTTCACCGTAAGAACCTGGTCGGCGTTTACGTTCGGAAGGGTTTGGGCGCGTCCGTCGGGCCAGGTAATAGTCAGGTTCTGAATCGTCTTCGCATTGCCAAGTCCCAGATGCGCCACCGTCTCCACACTCGACAGGTAGCCCCGATACGGCGTATGCTCGTAAAATTCGCGGTGTCCGTTTGGGAGATCGTAGGTCAGCGTCGTGCCGATGCCCATCGGATTAGCCCCATCGCCCACGAACGCCACCCGCAGGTAATGCGTGTTTTCCGGCTTCTTATCGCTTAGTGTGTTCCGATAGACGAAGGCCGCGTCATTGATATTGTTGACCATGTAATCCAGATCACCATCGCCATCGAAATCAGCGTAGGCGGCCCCGTTCGAGAAACTCGGCTCGTTCATGCCCCAGCGGTCGGTTTCGTTGGCGAACGTGCCGTCGCCCCGGCCCCGGAAGGCGTAGTTGCCGACCTTTACCTGCGGCATTTTCTGGGTCAGTTCTTTGCGCATGGCGTCGGTCAGCAGGTTGTTGACGCTACTGAAATAGTTGGTGAAATCGCGGTCGGTCACGTCGCGCGGGAAGCCGTTTGTCACCAGTAGGTCGCGGTTGCCATCGTGATCGACATCGACCAGCAACGGACTCCAGCTCCACTCGGTTTCGGCCACGCCCGCCAGCATACTGACCTCGCTGAAAACGGGAATGTTGTTCTTTGCCGTATCGGTTTTGCCAGGCCAGCCCTGATTCAGCTGCAGCGTGTTGCGGGCGTATTGGTGTTCGTAGCCGAGCCGGTCCCACTCCTGATGCACGAAATAGTTGCTGCCGCCCATGAGTGCTTTCTTGCGCAGGTTGTCTTCGGGCAGCATGTCCATCGCCACAATGTCGGCCAGCCCGTCGTGGTTGATGTCGGCCACATCGTTGCCCATTGCCGAGTAGCTCGTGTGCCGGAACGCATCGCGGGCCTGATTGGTGAAGGTCGGTCCGTCGCCACGGTCGTTGTGGTTGTTAATGTACAGGACATCTTTCGTGGCGAAGTCATTAGTTACATAAATATCTTTCCAGCCATCGCGGTTGATGTCGCAGATGTTCACACCCAGCCCGAAGCCTTCGTAGGTAATGCCTGCTTGTTTCGATACGTCGGTAAATACTGCATGGCCACGTTTGGGGTCGAAATCGTTGCGGTACAGCCGGTCAACGTTGGGCGACGTACCGTCGGATTTCTGCTCGCGGAGGTTCGTCGTGATCTTTTCGTCAAAAATCTGATCGACCAGCACGTACAGGTCCAGATCACCGTCGTTGTCGTAGTCGAAAAAGGCCGCGTTGGTGCTATACGTGGTGTCGGCGATGCCGTAGTCGGCGGCCATTTCGCGGAAGCGGGGCGATCCTGTAGCATCATTGCCCTGATTGACGTACAGCAAATTTGCCCGCCGGTCTGCCGACTTGTGCAGCGTATTGGCCACGTACAAATCCATTTTACCATCGGCGTTCACATCCACCACCGCCACGCCCGAACTCCACCGCCCGCTACCGGTTACTCCCGCCGACTCGGTCACGTCGCGGAAGTGCATATCCTGGCCGGATTCGGTCTCGTTGATGTACAGCTTGCTCGATACCTGATTGCCCGCAAAAAACACGTCGGGTTTCTGATCACCGTTAAAATCGCCAATGCCAACGCCCCCACCGTTGTAGATGTATTGGTAATTGAGAATGTTGAGGGAGTCGCTGTCGGTGATGGTGTTGGCAAATGCAATGCCCGTATCAGCCGCGTCGAGCCGCTCAAAAAGGGGTTTTTCTTTACAGCCGGTAAGGAGAAGCAGCAGCGCGACAGCGAAGGCCGCACCGGATAGTTGAAGACGTTTCATCAGATTACAAACGAACTGCCCCGGTGGTATAGTGGGCAGAATAGGTTGCAATTTACGAAGGTTCAATGTATTGGCCGAAGCGGTCGAACGGGCATTCTGCGTAATTTTACGGACCCGTCAACGAACCACGCAGGAACCAGCTATTAACGAATATTGAGCCGTAGCCGTTCGTGGATATTGGAAGCGTCAATAGCGTGATCAAAGGGCCAGCGGTAATTTTGATCGGCTGCTGACTTTACATAACATTGATTATGCAACAGAACAACCCAGATGACATTATGAGCTTTTCCGCTTTTGCTTTATTCTTTTGTATCGCACTGTGGCTAATATTCGGCCAGAAATGGCTGACAGCCATGATAGAATCAAAAAAAGAGATGGGTGGTTTCTGTCAAACATCCTACAAACTCAGGTATGCACTACCCTTGCTAATCTATGTCATCATCGAACTGGTAGCCAGGCTTTACAATGGGCTTTGATCGACTGCTCAGGTTAACATAGTGCCACTTATACAACAACCCTGATGCCACGGAACTTCACTCTTATAATTTTGTGCTCGTGTTGTTTTAATGGCTACAGTCAAACTCAAAATTCAATATCATTCATCCAAAAGCATTTTGGTGTTAATACCAAACTAGTTTATATGGATAGGTTAGATATCTATCATGTTAATAACATAAAAGGTGCTTTGAGTAAAGATACCTTGTGTGGGACACTTGGGATTACTTATGAATCACCCAAAATACTTATTCTCTCTCCCCAAGAAAGAACGTACATTGATCAGGCTTTGGCAAAACTGGCCAGTACTCGATGGGATAGTAGCTTATTCAAGTACGGGAAACTGATATCGAAAGATGAAGTGAAGGCAATTTTTACGGATCGTAAACAACAGGGTTGGCAGTACTTCAAACAGCATTACGGGACTGAACTACATGAATTTTCAAGCCCTATCTTCATTCGAGATAACACGTTGTGTGTCTTTTACTCAGGACATAGCTGTGACTATGAATGTGGCGAGGGAGCATTAGCCATCTTCAAAAAGGAAAAAGAGGATTGGGTTCTTTGGATGACACTTTATGTCTGGATGAGCTAAGTAAAACAAACTCAATTGTTGTACTCAAGTAAGAATACACTTATTCAGCTTGCCTCTAACCTTCTATTTTAGGCCACATAACATAACGTCAGTTACAAAACTCTCCTCGGAATAATATAACGCCCAGCCACTTCTCACGATTGGCCGGGCGTTGTATTTTTTGGCTTGGTTGGTCAACCCTGAAATTTTAGGACGCTTAACCAGCAATCAATTTGTTGGCCGTAGCCCTGATGGCAACCGATCAATCTCTTTTGAAGAGAAGCCGGTGTATTCAGCGATCTCAGCAATGGACAGCTTCCCGGCCCGCAACATCTTGAGAACAGTCTCTTCTTTTGCTTCCTGTATCTGGGCATTTACTACCCGGATTACCTCAGCGTTGATAGCCAGCGTCCGTTCATGGGCGAACCGCTCATCGGGCGTCATTTTGCGCTTGTCTAACTCATCAATGGCTACCTGAAGCCACTCCTCGTTCCAGAACTTGGGGAACTGAGTCGGTTGGGTCGTCGTGTGAATCGTTTTCATGGTGTACACAAGTTTATTGACCTATCCAATGGCCTGCGCTAAATCCTGAATCAGGTCGTCGGCGTCTTCGATGCCGACGCTGAGCCGGATGAGGGTGTCTTTCAGGCCGTTTTTGTGGCGTTCGTCGGCGGGGATGCTGGCGTGGGTCATGCTGGCCGGGTGCGTACACAGCGACTCGACACCACCGAGCGATTCGGCCAGCGAAAACACATGAAAGCTTTCCATTACCCGCATAGCCTCGTCCATCCGGTCGCCCACGAGTTCGAACGAGAGCATCCCGCCGAAGCCGCGCATCTGCCGTTTGGCCAGTTCGTGACCGTTGTGCGTGGGCAGGCCGGGGTAATGCACTGCGCCGACTTTGGGATGCTGTTGCAGGTATTCGGCAATTTTCTGCGCGTTTTCGCAGTGCCGCTGCATCCTGACGTGCAGGGTTTTTATGCCGCGCAGGACCAGAAAGCAGTCCTGTGGTCCCGGCACGGCTCCGCAGGCATTCTGGATAAATGCCAGTTTCTGAGCCGTCTCGTCGTCGTTCAGCACAATGGCCCCCATAACCGTATCGGAGTGGCCGCCGAGGTATTTCGTAGCTGAATGCACCACGATGTCGGCTCCCAAATCGAGCGGGTTTTGCAGGTACGGCGACGCAAACGTATTATCAACCACAAGCTGAATACCGCGTGATTTGGTGATGTTGGCCACAGCCGCAATGTCCACCAGCCGCAGCAACGGATTGGTCGGCGTTTCGATCCAGACCATTTTTGTATTCGGTGTAATGGCCGCTTCCAGAGCCGACGCATCGGATAGGTCAACGAAGTTGAATTTTAGACCAAACTCCTGAAATACGCGCACCATGATCCGGTACGGACCGCCGTAGAGGTCGTTGCTGGCAATGATTTCGTCGCCGGGCCGGAACAGTTTCAGAATGGCGTCGGTAGCGGCTAAGCCCGATGCATAGCAGATGCCGTGCTTCCCGTTTTCGAGGGCGGCCAGGTTGGTTTGCAGTACGTCGCGGGTGGGGTTTTGTGTCCGGGCGTACTCGTAGCCCTTATGTTTGCCCGGCGATTCCTGTACGTAAGTCGAGGTCTGGTAAATGGGCGTCATAATCGCGCCCGTAGTCGGGTCCGGCTCGACACCGGCATGGATGGCTTTTGTTCCGAAGTTCATCTGGTGAAGTTAGTGGTTGTAGCCCATCTACACAAAATCACCTGTTTACCCGTTTAGTGAGAAGCTGTTTGAGTTGATCGCTTTGGTCGCAACGTGCGCCTTTTGGCCGCGTTCTGCGTTATTTTTCTCAACCGTAGCTACGGCTACGCTCTCGAAAAATGCCTTAACCGCACCCAAAACCTACTGCTTTTCGTCTCAAATTGCCACCCCAAACAGCTTCCAAGTAGTGAAAAACACCATTCTCAAGAAATTTACCGGAACGGCACTGTTGGGTGTTCTGCTATCCGTTACGCCCATTGTGTTTACGTCGGTGCTGAGCTACTACGCCATCGTTTACGAAACCACGATTGCGGGGCTGACCGCCGGGCAGTGGGTGCTGGTTACACTGATTTGTACTATCACCTCAGCCGCCCTGACGCCCCCCACCATGCTGGCGTTGCTGTTTGGGTATTTTCTGGGCTGGAACGCCATGTTGCCTATTCTGGTGATTAACCTCGGCGGGATTCTGTTCATTAACGGACTCGTTCGCTGGATTGACCGCGACCGGTTTGTGCGGTATCTGCGGAAAAATCCCAAAGCGCAGTCGGTGCTGGACAGGATTCTCAACAAGGAGCTTGAAGTTATTTTCTTCGCTAAACTCTCGCCCATTCTGCCCTTTGGCCTGACCAATCTTCTCTTCGCGCTGTCGGGGGCCAGTTTGGGGAATATTTTGCTGGGTGGTTTTCTGGGAATGTTGCCGCGCACGCTGCTCGCCATCTGGTCGGGCCGCGAAGCCCGCGAAATTCAGGCGTTGCTCAACGACCC
>JBBRUB010000033.1:0-12388 GCA_038248175.1 Cytophagales bacterium
GACATTACCAACTACGTGTGTCACGATATTGGCCAGCCGTTACATGCTTTTGATGCGGATAAAATTGCCAATGGCGTAGTGGTCGTAAAAACACTACCCGAAGGAACGCCCTTTGTCACCCTCGACGGTGTGGAGCGCAAACTCACGGCTACCGACCTGATGATCTGCGACGCCGAAAAGCCGATGTGCATTGCGGGCGTTTTTGGTGGGCAGCATTCCGCCGTTACGGCGCAGACCACGCGTATTTTTCTCGAAGCGGCCTATTTCTCACCTGGCTCCATCCGCAAAACGGCGCAACACCACGGTCTGAAGACCGATGCCTCGTTCCGATTCGAGCGCGGTACGGACCCCATCAACCCCGAACGGGGTCTGAAACGGGCAACAGTGCTGCTGCGCGAAATTGCCGGTGGCGTAATTAGTTCGGACGTAATCCGAGTCGAGTCGGACGGGTACGCGGCCATTGCCGATTTCCGGCGGGTACCGATGCGCTACCGGAACATTGACCGGTTGATTGGTATTCAACTCGACCGGCCCCTGATGCACGACATTCTGGACCGGCTCGGCATCATTTCCGAAGCCCCGGCAGACGATCCAGACGCTGACTTCATCGCCCTGGTGCCGCCCTACCGCGTAGACGTAACACGCGAAGCCGACGTAATTGAGGAAATTCTGCGCATTTACGGCCTGGACAACGTGCCGCTGTCGCCGGTACTGGCGGCAGAGTCGCTGTCGGAGTTTCCGAAAGTCGATCCCGATCAGTGGCAGAACCGCGTGGGTCAGGCTCTGGCGGCCAACGGTTTCCATGAGATTCTGGCCCTATCGCTAACCCGCCCGGCCTACAACGACGCCATCCGTACTACCCTGTCCGGTGCCGACGTAACGCTACTCAATCCGCTGAGCGAAGAACTGTCGGTCATGCGGCAGACGCTGCTGTTTTCGGCGTTGGAAACGCTGGTTTATAACGCCAACCGGCGGCAGCGTGACCTCAAAACATTCGAACTGGGCAAGGTCTATGCCAAGACCAGTCGGGACGATGGCAGCACGAAATATACCGAGCAGCCCCGCCTGAGCCTGGCCATCATGGGCAACCAACAGGCCGAAAGCTGGCGGCAAAAGGCGCGGCCCGCCGAGTACCACGACATAGCTACCGCCGTACAGCGCGTACTGGATTTGTTCCGAATCAAAACCTATGACACCCAACCTGCCGACGCCACACTATTTCAGTACGGTCTGACGTATCTCGTCAATAAAAAACCGCTGGTCAGCCTGGGTCTGGTGCAGCCAAAGCTAACCCGTCTGATTGACCTGAAACAACCCGTTTTTTATGCCGATTTTGACTGGGCCGCTTTGCTGAAGCTGGCGGGGGGCAAAATACGGTATCAGGAAGTACCGCGTTTTCCCGAAGTCCGGCGCGACCTCTCGGTGGTAGTTGATCAGGGCATCAGTTTTGCCCAGATCAGCCGGTTGGCCAGTCAGACAGAGCGCAAGTTGCTACGCTCCCTGAACATATTCGACACCTACGAAGGCGAGAACCTTGGCGCAGGCAAAAAGTCCTACTCGGTCAGTTTCCTGTTGCAGGACCCTGCCCAAACCCTGACCGACGCCACCATCGACAAAACAATGCAGCGACTCATTACGGCCTTTGAGCGGGAGCTGGATGCGGTAATACGGAAATAATGAGTGAATGAGTGAGTATGGCTGTCGCAGCAACACTCATTCGCTCCTTCACAATTCACTCATTAAACAATGGTTAGCGAACACCAGATTATTGCCCTTGTTGATCTGCTCGAGCGTAAAATCTGGCAGCTCAGGAATGTATATGATGATGCCAACCGGGAAATAAAGCGACTTGAATTGGAAAATTCTGTACTTACCGCCCGGCTTCTGGAACAACAGCAGCAGGTTAAAGAGTTAGAGAAAAAACAGGCCGACTCAGACAAAAAGGCTGCGAAGTCAAAACATTTGAGTAAACTTGTACAAAACAATCTGTTAGAGACAGATACGAATGCCGCTTTAAAACAACAACTCGACGCGTATATCCAGGACTTGAACCGGTGTATCGCTCATCTGAGTAGTTTATCATAAACCCAAAAATTTGCCGGCAATGTATGCCCGGTACAAGCCGCAGCGATGGAAGAATTAGCTGTTCACGTGAAAATTGCCGATCGGAACTACACGCTTTACGTAGAACCGTCTTCGGAAGTTATCGTGCGAGAAGCTGCCAGGCTGATTCAGGATGTCTTGAAAGAATATAGGGATATGGGGGTACGAGATACCCAGGATGCCCTTGCACGGATTGCCTTCGACTGCCTGGTAATCAAGCTCAAGGAGGAACGACGGGTTCACCGTTTGCAGCAGATGGTTTATGACAAAATTACCCACTTGGATGAGGTCATTACGCCGGCCATAACATAGAAAAAATGGGTGTACGATGCCCCGCATCGGGTTTTTGAAGGCAATCGTATCGGAGACAGATTGATGAATCTATTTTATCAATCTTAACGATATCAAAGCCAATGAACACAACAACGTGGCTAATGCTTGTATTTGACAATATTGTCATGATCGGCATTGGCATATTCGTGGGGCGCAAACTGCTCTCCCGCGTTTCAAACAAACGACAGCAGGAAGCTGAAGAACAGGCCGTCATTATTCTGAAAAACGCCGAGGCCCAGGCCGAAACGCTGAAAAAAGACCGAATACTGGAGGCTAAAGAAAAATACCTCAAGCTGAAAACCGAGTTTGAGGAAAGTACCGGCCAAAAACGAAACCTGCTCCAGCAGAACGAAAGCAAACTCAAACAGCGCGAGCAACAACTGGCCCAGCAGGCCGATCAGCAGCGCACCCGCGAGAGCGAACTGACTCAGCAGCGTAACGACCTCAATCAGCAGCGTAATGAATTAAACCAGCAGAAAAACGGCCTGCAACAACAAATCGATGCCCTCGCCCGGCGTAATGAAGACGTGGACCGCCGACAGGCAGAGGCCGACAAGATGCTGGCCGAACAGGTAAGTCAGCTCGAAAAAATTGCCGGTCTCTCCGCCGATCAGGCCCGAGATCAGCTTATCGACACGCTCAAGGCCGAAGCCGAAACGCGCGCCAGTTCATACGTCAAAAACATCGTTGAAGAAGCCAAGCTAACCGCCACCAAAGAAGCCAAAAAGGTGGTGATCGAGACCATTCAGCGCACCGCTACCGAACACGCCATCGAAAACTGCGTGTCGGTCTTCAACATCGAATCAGACGACGTGAAAGGCAAGGTAATTGGGCGCGAAGGCCGCAACATCCGCGCCCTTGAGGCAGCTACGGGCGTCGAAATAATTGTGGACGATACGCCCGAAGCCATCATTATTTCAGGCTTCGATCCGGTTCGGCGCGAGATTGCCCGGCTCAGCCTGCACCGGCTTGTGCAGGATGGTCGTATTCACCCCGCCCGCATTGAAGAGATCGTGGCCAAAACCCGCAAAAATATCGATGACGAGATCGTGGAAATTGGCGAGCGCACCGTTATTGACCTCGGTATTCACGGCCTGCACCCCGAACTGATTAAGATGATAGGGCGCATGCGTTTCCGCAGTAGCTACGGCCAAAACCTGCTTCAGCACAGCCGCGAAGTAGCCAAACTCTGCGCCACAATGGCCGCCGAACTAGGTCTGAACGCCAAGCTGGCAAAACGTGCCGGACTGCTCCACGACATTGGTAAGGTATGGCCCGAAGAGGCCGAACTGCCCCACGCCCTGCTGGGTATGGAACTGGCCAAGAAATATAAAGAGAACCCCGAAGTCATCAACGCCATTGGTGCGCACCACGATGAGATCGAGATGACGAGCATGCTCTCGCCCATTGTGCAGGTTTGCGATGCCATATCGGGTTCGCGGCCCGGTGCCCGGCGCGAGATGATGGAATCGTACATCAAACGGCTTAAAGAACTCGAAGAACTGGCCGGTAGTTTCCCCGGCGTGACCAAGTGCTACGCTATTCAGGCCGGACGCGAACTGCGGATTATGGTCGATGCCGACCACGTGTCCGACGACCGGGCCGGTACGCTGAGTTACGAGATTTCGCAGAAGATCGAGAAGGAGATGCAGTATCCCGGTCAGATCAAGGTTACCGTTATCCGCGAAATGCGGGCGGTGGCCTATGCGAAATAGCAGGGTATAAAAGTTAGAAAACAACAAATGTGAAAACGGCGGTTTGTCATTCTGACAAACCGCCGTTTTCACAACCTCAAACCATTTAGCACGACTATGGATTTCCTGACGGTTCTTCTTCTCCTTCTGGTTGGTGCGGGCGGGGGTGTGGCAATTGCCAATATGCTGCGGAAACGGGCGAGCATCACCAACATACAGCGCAACTCAACGGTGCTGCTCGAACGCATTGAGAAGGTGTTCAAAGTTGTGATGGCCGAAGGGTATTTCTCGGAGATTTACAATTATCAGGATCAGAAGAAAATCCTGTATCTGCTCGATGACCCCAAGAAAGCAATGGTCATTGCCAAATCGAAAGTACTAGTAGGTTTCGACTTTGCGAAGGTCAGGTTTCGGGTGCCGGAGACCGGGAAGAAGACGCTCGTAATCGAAGCTTTCCCGGAGCCGGAAGTGCTGTCTATTGACACCGATTATCAGTTTTATGACATTCAGGCGGGGTATCTCAACTATTTCAAAAGCGAAGATTACACTAAGATTCTGGACGATGCCAAGCGGGCCATGAATGAGCGGGCGTTGCAGAGCGATCTGCCCAAGATTGCTAACAACCAAATTCAGTATATGATGTACCAACTGGCCGGGTCCATGGGCTGGAGTCTGCAACTGCCCGAAGCCCAGCAGAAAAAGCTGGACGCGCTAAAAGAACAGGCCGAAGACCCGAAAGCACTGCCCGGCAAAGCGCCACTTGACTGATAGATTTGTTCGTCGTATCTTCCTCACGTAAACGCTAAAGTTATGCTCGCTGCTCCGCCTATTACCCTCACAGACCTTCGTCATGAACTCGAAAGCGAGGCCGTTGTTCGTTTGCCTGCTACCAGAGACGATTATTTCTCTCTGCTCGATGAACAGGGCGACGACGTTTACCTCGAATTCGACACCGACCACCTGACCGCCCGCCCGAACGTGAATACCGAAAACCACGAACTTATCACTGCTTCCGTTATCCGTCTGCTCGGAAATGGTTTTTTGGAGAAGCCGGAATACCGCGTCTTTGGAAGTAACCGCCCGGTTTATGTCATTGACTGTGAGCTGGGTTTTGCGCCTGACGTATTGGTAGTGAAAGGGCCAACGGAATTATACCCGCGTAAACGGGCGATGGCGGCCACGCTGAATCCCTATCTGTTGGTAGAGGTGATTTCGGACTCGAACCGGGGTGAAGAGTTTCAGCGCAAACTTCACTGTTACAAGCAAATACCGGCTTTGCAGCAGATTCTGCTCATTGAACAAAACTGGTTGCTGGTTTCGTCCTATACCCGTACCGACCGGCCTAATCAGTGGCTCAATATCGATTATGTCCGGCCCGACGAAGCGGTGGCTGTTGGTGATCTGCGTTTGCCGATGGCCGAGATTTACAGCCACGTAATTTTCGCTTAGAAGCCGATATTCCAGACCAGCCGGTACGCCCAGTTATTGGGCTGGTTCACAAACTGGTTTGGTCCCCAGCGGTAGAACACCCCCGCGCCAACGCCCAGATACGTCACGTTGGCAATGCGCTGCCGGTACAGATTATCGACCAGCAGTCCGCTCTCAAAAAAGCCCCGTTCCAGCGTTTTTATCGGAACCCCTTCGTGCCAGTCGGTATTTCGCAACGAGCCTACCGCTACACCCTGCACCAGCGATGGTTCGGGCCGGAACCAGGGTACCGACGGTTTTCCCAGCAGTGTTTTAAAGTTGTGCGTCACAAACAGCGTGGCGTAGCGGTCCGATGTGAACTCGTACAGGCCCATCGTCTGGAAGTGATTGGCTACCCAAATCGAGTTCAGGTCAGATTTGGCACCGCGTCCGTTGTACAGGTACGGGTATGGCAAATCGCCCCAGGTAATGCCCGCCGTAAGGTTGATGTACGTTTCGCCAAGCCGCCGGGAGCGTAACAGTTGCTCGTAGCGGGTGTTGAGCTTGACATAGCCAAAATCGCCCCCGAACAACCGGCTCATCATGCCCCGGATTACCTGCACCGACCAAACCGGCGAGGGTGCCTGGGCCACGATGCTGCCCCGCCCAATCTGCGCCAGTCTTTCGTTGAACGCATACCGAAATCCCACGCTTAACTCCGTATTGACAAAGACCTGTTCGGGCATATGTGTCCATTCTGGCGAGTGGTAGCGGTAGCCATAGGTGGGTTGCCGGGTTTCCTGAACCGCCGACACGGTAATAGTCGCGTATTTCATCGTCCGAAACGACCAGTCAACCCGCCACTGCCGGAGGCTGTCGGCGCGAGACAGCAAAAACGTCCGCAGCAACTCATAGGGAATCTGGGGCTGATTCCAGATGAAGAACTGAACGTTTCCCGGCTCCGACACATCGAACCGATACGCGCCGGTGAGATACATCTGCCGGGCCGGATCGAGCAGCAGCCGGACGCGCCCTTCGTACTTAACGGCCTGATCTTTAAATCCGTAAGCCAGTTTACCATCGAGCCGAACGCGCCGGGAAAACGTTGGACTGGTAAGCAAGTTCAGCGTCAGGCGCGGGCCTTCATAGACGTTGGCATCGAAAAATGTCTGGCTCGACAGGTTGATATACGGCCCCAGCGGAACAACTCCGGCGGCACCCCACTCGGCCAGAGTTGGCAGCAGCCGTGTTCGGAAGCGTTGCCAGCCGCGCAGACTGTCGTGCCAGGCAAAGGTATTTTTTTCGCGCACCGTCAGCGAGTCGAGCCGGTGGATTTGCCAGTACATTTCGTCGGTGCGGTTAGCGGTATCAGCCAGAACAACGGCGATATCGGTAAAAGTGGCCGGATTGATCGGTTGGTTCAGCCGGACGTTGGTCATGTGGCTGCGGGTGCTGAACCGCAACTGCCCCAACTTGGTCAGGCTGGCGGGTTGGAGCGTCCAGTCGGAGCGGATTTGTGTTGGAAACCAGTGGTTCTGTACGAGTTCGTAGGTTTGCTCGAACCGAAAGCGCAGCAG
Source organism: Cytophagales bacterium (assembly GCA_038248175.1). Lineage (GTDB taxonomy): Bacteria > Bacteroidota > Bacteroidia > Cytophagales > Spirosomataceae > Spirosoma. The sequence goes on from JBBRUB010000033.1 coordinate 7,115, forward strand.
CGTAGCGGGGTCGGCAGGTTCAGCCACGACGTACTCCGGCGCGTAACTGCCCGACCGGATGTGTAACACACCTTTCAGTCCCAAAAAATCGCGCCCGCGCCGGGGTTCGTACTCAATCACGAAGGTGCTGTCGCCAGGGGCATGCACAAGGGTGTCGGCCAGATAGAAGTCATACACAGCCACGCTATTTTTAGAGAGCGGGCTGAGGTACGACAGGGCTTCGTTATTCATCGGCAACGTCACGACCATAATCTGCTTATGAAACCCGAACGGCTGCAACAGGGGCCGAAGACTGGCAAAGAGCGTCGTTTGCGAACCCGATGTGCGCGAGGCAGTGATGGTTTCGCGGCTGAGGTTGGGAGCCATGAATTGCCGCACCGAATACGACTCGTTGACGTACAGGTCTTTTTCGCTGGAAGCATCACCCGCTAATGGAACATTATTGGGGCTTTTTCGGCTGGCAGGAACAACCCGGCTCACTGTCGAAACGTGGTAGGCTTCGTACTGAAACGCAGCAATCTGGTCGGGGTCGTTGGCCTTGAGGTTACGAACAGCTTCTTCGATAACACGATGCGCCGGATTGACCGCTTTAATGCTGATTTCGATCAGGGTCAACGCCGATTCGGTCAGTACGATCCGGCTGGCCGAATCGGCCCGAACACGCCCAGGCGCAAAACCCATCGCCCGAATGAGCAGGAAACTGGTATTGGCGGGTACCCGAAGCCGGAACGTACCCACACTGTCGGTCAGCGTACCAGTCTGCTGGTTCTCAACTTGAACAGCAACGAACGGAACGCCCTCCCCCGTCTGGGCCGATACCACCTGCCCCTGTACTGTTGGTTGCCCAACTGCCCGATTTGCCCAGAAAACCAGGCATAGCAGAAACAATACACTGTGTTTCATCTGGAAATAAAGAGTGAAAGAGCGAAAGAGTGCTGCGACGGACGTTGAATCGGTACACCGAAGCGGAGTGATTCTATCTCTTTATGTTTTGGGTGTGCCAACGGTTCGGCTTTTTGACCGTATCAACTACTAAAGTACAGGTTTCTGAGCTGCTTCTGTTGTCGTTTAGCCGACAATTTTCCAGTATTGGGCCGGGACTAAGTTTATTAACTTTTCGTTATCAGACCACGAAAAATCAGCTACTTTCTGTCCTTTTGGTATTTGTTGCGCTGCTCACCAACCCGGCCCGCGCTCAGACCGCTACCGACCTGTGCCGGGCCACCAAAATCCGGTCACTGAGTCAACAGCAGAGCAATTCACGGGCACGGGTGGCCTACCCCGGCGATAACGCCATCGATGTAACGTACTACGGCCTCGACCTGCGCCTGACCCATACGCCCAACTACCTGCGCGGGGCCGCTACCATCCGGCTCAAAAGCACAGCCGCCAGCCTTACCAGTTTTTTTCTGGACTGCAACGCGCAGCTTACCGTCGATTCGGTTCTGAGCAACGGGCGCCGACTGTCGTTTGTGCGCGGTACCGACCGCATTACCATCACACCCCTGCAACCGCTCAGCGCTGGGCAGGCGTTGGCCCTAACGGTGTATTATCAGGGCAACCCAGCCAGTCAGAGCGGTTTTGGCAGCTTTGCATTTTCCCGGCACAGCCCCAACAACGACCCCGTAATCTGGAGCCTGAGCGAACCCCATGGAGCCAGCGACTGGTTTCCCAACAAAGATACCCCCGCCGACAAAGCCGACTCCTCGGCGGTTAATCTTACCGCCGATAAACAGTTCGTGTCGGTTTCGAACGGCGTATTACTCGGCACAACCGATAACCCAGACGGCACCCGCACCTACCGCTGGCGTAACAGCTACCCCATTGCGCCCTATCTGATTTCGCTGGCTATGACCAACTACGAACGGTACGACACGCCGTTTACACTGTCTGGTCAGACTATGCCCGTTACGCACTACGTCTATCCCGAAACGCTGCCCAGTATCAAAGCTAACCTCGACCGAACGCCCAATATGCTACGGGTATTTTCGGATCTATTCGGGCCGTATCCGTTTCTGCGGGAGAAGTACGGCCATGCGCAGTTTGGCTGGGGTGGGGGCATGGAACACCAGACCATCTCGTCGATGGGCGCGTGGAAGTTTGTACGTACAGGACATCTCGAACGTGAACAACATTTTCGACAGCAACCGGACCTATGCCAAAGGGGCTTCGGTACTGCACATGCTGCGATGGATATTGGGCGACGAGCTCTTCTTCAACACGCTGCGTGCCTATACTGCCGCACCAAATCTGGCCTACGGTACCGCTGCCACCGACGATTTTCGGGCCGTTGCCGAGCGGGTTTCGGGAAAAAATCTGGGATATTTCTTTCAGCAGTGGGTCTTTGGCGAAGGGTATCCCGTTTACAAAGCAACCGTTACGAGGGCATCGGCCAACGACGTAACGGTACGGCTGGAGCAGCGAAACACCACTGCCAGCAACCTGGCCTCGTTCACCATGCCCGTGCAGATACTTGTCAGATCAGCAACGGGCGACACAACCGTAACCGTACTAAACGACCGCGCCGACCAGACCTTCACACTGCCAGCGCGGGGCAGCGTAACCGATATTGTCATTGACCCCAACAACCGGGTTCTGAAAGCCACTGAACCCACCGTACTGAACCTCGTAACAGCCCTGCCCGAACCCGTCAGTACCAGCCTGCGGGTCTATCCGAATCCGGCAACCGAAAAACTGACCGTCGAATTCACCGTCAGTACCGCCGGGCCGGTTACGGTTTCACTCCTGAACCTGCTAGGTCAGCGGGTTAAAACATTCTCCGGAGAACGGTTGGCCGTCGGTTCTTACCAGCGCACGCTGGCCGTACACGGCCTGTCGGCGGGGCAGTATATATTGCGTGTTGACGATGGGGGACGTTCCCAGCGTGCGAAAGTTGTTGTGCACTGAAACCATTCTCGTTGGCTGCTCGGGACTGGTACTGTTCGGGACTTTTGTGGCACCGGCCACCCGGCCCGACCAGCCAACGAAAACCCGGCATATTTAAGAGAGCTTTGATACGAAAGCCGGGAAACCAACAGTTATTCTGGTGCGTATCTATCGCCGTAACACCGTAATCTTCATGACTCAATTTGTTCCTTCGCCCCCACCAGACGCGCCTGACCTTATTGCAGTACGCCACTCCGACAAGACCACTCCCGCCGAACGCGATGCCATCTGGCACCAGCTTTTGGCCAACTCAGTTGAAGGGCTGGTTGGGCTAACAGCCGTACGGGCGGGCAATCTGCCCAACGGACTGATTGTGAACCTGCGCTACCATTTTATCAATCACATTGCCCTGCGCGATACGTTTCGTAACCAGCCCCAGAATCTGCACGATGTGACCGGGCGGCTGCTAACCGATTTCTTCCCGTCAATTCGCGAAACGTCGCTCTGGCAAACGTATCTCGCCGTTATTGAAACCGGTCAGCCCCAGCGCGTTGAGCAACACTATAACGCAGATCAGCGCGACATCTGGGTCGTGCAGGCGGTATCGCCGTTTGGGCCGGACGGTGTTATGCTGTCCTATTCCGAAACCAGCAACCTCCACCGGGCCGCCCAGCGGCTAAGTCAGCAGACCAATCTCCTGAACGGTGTGCTGAACTCATCGCCGAATGGCGTTGTGGTATTCAAAGCTACCCGAAACGCACAGGGGCAGCTTCTGGGTTTTGAGATTACGCTCGTCAATCAGTTGTTCGAGACACTGACGGGGCAAAATGAGCATTATTTCGACGGGCTATCGCTTCAGGATATTTACCCCATTGGCCTACAGCGCACTCAGCGGCTTCAGCACCTGCTCGACACCGGAGAGCCGATTCAGTTCGATGAATTCATTCCTGCTCTGGGCCGCTGGCTCGACATTACGCTCACCCGCCTGAACGACGGTTTTGTGGCCACTGTCAAGGATATCACCGCCGAGAAACAGGTACGTCAGCAACTGGACCAGACCATGCAGCAACTCCGCCGGTCCAATCAGGATCTGGAACAGTTTGCCTACGTAGCCAGCCACGATTTGCAGGAACCCCTGCGCAAAATAACCTCGTTCGGCGACATGTTAATGGCTCTGCACGCCCCCCAGCTAACCGAACAAGCCGCTGACATGATTACCCGGATGCAGCGTTCAGCAGACCGGATGCGGTTGCTGGTGCAGGACCTGCTTACCTACGCCCGCCTGTCTGACCGGCGCAATGCGTTTGGTGATGTTGATCTGAACCAGTTGCTACTGTCTGTTAGCGATGATCTCGACGTACCCATTCAGGAACGGGGCGCAACGATTCTGCTCAACAGCCTGCCCACCGTTCGGGGCAACGCCACCCTGCTGCGGCAATTGTTTCAGAACCTGATTAGCAACGGCATAAAGTTTCAGCCCGATAGCGCGGGCAGTGGTGGTCTGCCCCGCGTAATAGTGCGGGGACGGCGGGCCACGAAACAGGAATTACCTGCTTCACTGGCAGCCTCCCACCCCGACCAACAGTATGCCCGTATTGAGGTGGCTGACAATGGCATTGGCTTCAACGAACGCTATCTGGATCGAATATTCACCATTTTCCAGCGGCTACATGGGCGCACTGAATTTACGGGTACAGGAATGGGACTGGCTATCTGCAAAAAAGTGGTTGATCTGCACGGAGGCAGCATTACGGCGCAGAGTCAGGAAGGAGCCGGAGCTACGTTCATTGTTTGTCTGCCTATGAAATAGACCGCTATTGTCCACGTACTCAGATTTACATCGATTACTGTAACATTTTGCAGAACATGGGGGTTTTTCCATCGCGCCCCGGCAACTCGACCAAACTTTCTGATCACTTATTTTTTTCAACCAATCTGCTCCTTTTCCATGAAAGTGACCGACTCAACAGCTGCGACTCATGAAATCCAGACTTCACCATCTCAACCCGCTAAACCAACCCCTTCAACGTCACTTCCCTTTGCCAGCCATACGCAGGACCTCATCTGTTTCTCACATCTGCGCTGGAACTTCGTCTATCAGCGACCTCAGCATCTGCTTAGCCGGGCTACCGAAAGTTACCGGGTCTGGTTTCTTGAAGAACCCGTTTACGACGACGGAGAACCGCGCCTGACCCAGTCCAAACAGGCCAGCCGGCTAACGATCCTTGTTCCCCACCTGCCGCACGGTACAGATCCCGATCAGGCCCGCCAGTTGCAGAAAGAACTGCTCGATACGTTCATGGTCAGTCAACAGATCGACAATTTCGTTGCCTGGTACTATACACCAATGGCGCTGCTGTTCAGCGACCACCTGAAGCCGAAACTGAC
>JBBRUB010000034.1:0-12313 GCA_038248175.1 Cytophagales bacterium
CCGTTGATGGCCTGCTCCAGTGTAATCAGCGTGGATTTAACCAGTACATCAGCACTGGAACCGGGGTAGGCAATAAATATATTGACCGTGGTAGGCGCAATATCTGGAAATTGCGAAATGGGCAATTGCTTAATGGCCAGTACGCCCATGAAGACTATCATAATGGATATTACGATAGCAAATACTGGCCTATGAATGAATTTTGTGAACATATTTTTCTTGTTATGCAGGCTGATTATTCGGCGTACAGACTCAGGTTAGAAAGCACAGCAGCAGGCTTCATGTAGGTGAATTGGATCTTCTCGTTTTCTTTTACCTGACGCAGACCTTCCAGTAGAATTTTGTCATCTTTATTCAGGCCACCACTAACCACAAAAATGTGTGGCATCTCCGACGCTATATTTATTTCCCGCGAATGAATTTTATTGTCTTTATCCAGTACATAGACGTACTTTTTTTCCAGTACCTCAAATGTGCATTTCTGCGGAATAATCAGGGCGTTTTTGAGGGGTACCGTCATCTGAATATTACCGGTTTCGCCGTGCCGTAGCAGTCGGTTCGGGTTTGGAAATGTGGCCCGGAACGCAATGTTACCTGTTTCGTTATTGAAGTCGGCTTCAATCGTTTGTACTACACCGGGGTATTGAAACATCTGTTGGTTGGCCATCATCAGATTGACGTTGGTCATGTTCTCAGCCTTCGTTTTCTCCTTGAAATTCAGGTATTCAGCCTCCGGTACGTTGAAATAGATCCACATCTTGCTGTTGTCAGACAGGGTTGTCAGTAAATCGCCCTCGTTGATGAAGCTGCCGAGTCGCACCATGAAGTGATCCATAATGCCGTCGAAAGGGGCGCGTACTTCCGTAAAGCCGAGGTGAATTTTAGCGATGGATACTTCGGCTTTAGCTTTATCTAATTTAGCTTTGGCCAGGGCCAGTTCGTTTTTAGAAACGATATTACTGTCGGTCAGGGCTTTGGTATTCTGGTATTCTACATTTACGAAGTTTGCTTCGGCTTCGGCTTTTTGAAGTTCGGCCTGGTATTGAATGGGTAGAATCTGAAACATGAGTTGTCCCTTCCTGACATACTTACCTTCATCCACAAATATTTTCTGGAGGTAGCCCTTTTCCAGTGCCCGCATTTCAATGTGCTGATAGGCATGAATCTGGCAAACGTAATCGCGCGTAACGGTCGTATCTTTTCTGAGTGGACTGGTCACCAGAAATTTTATTTCTTCCTCCTTTTTTTCTTCTTCTTTGGTGCAACTTGTAAATGAAACCAGTGCGTAAAAGCTCAGGAACATAAACGTTAGTATTTTTTTCATCGTGGTTGTATTTAACTCATTTTTGGTGAAAAGCGGTGGCAGTATTGCCGGAGAGAAAAAAATTAGATTTAGTGGGTAACAAGGTTACTCGTTACGGGTGCGCTGAATAACCGCTGATCTACCCGGCGGTGCGCTGGGCGTGTGTTCCAGCCAGTGAATCAGGCTGTCTTTCTGGGCACTTGCCTGCGCACAGTCCGAAAGTTGCTGTTGCCAGATCGTGGTATCGACCGATTGGTCTGATTTGCCATTCCCGTATTCGTAGCTGATAGATTGATGGCGGCTTTGCTTATGCAGCAAAAAGCCGTTGAACGCCAGCGAAAGCGTCAGGGCTAGGCCAAAACCGTAGAGTAAGATGGATTCGGATCGCCGACCGTCGGATCGCCGACCGTCGGATCGCCGACCGTCGGATCGCCGACCGGATATATTACGACGCTGCATAGTACCTGTGTCTGAGTTGACAGGTGCAAAGCTGGCTCCGCGACGTTAGAGCCGTATGAGAAGGAAATTAGAACATATTAGAGCCGGTTAATCGGCCCCGCTGTTCGGGGGGGAGTTTAGTAGCGTTTTAGTTCTCGGTTCACGTCGGTGTATCGGTACGCCCACCAGATCAATAGTCCCTGAATGGGCAGCCGACCCCAGCGGATCCAGGGCGACAGGCTGGCAAACTGCTCTGAAGTAGCCATAAATATGTTGGCAGGAAAAACCGCAACCAGCAGTAAAACCAGCCCCCAGGCCGCGTAAGAGCGTGTGGCCGGAAACAGCAGCCCCACGCCCAGTACTACCTCGGCCACGCCACTCCAGAACACCGTTGGCGCGGGAGCCGGGATGTAGGGCGGCATGATGGCCATATACATTTTCGGCTTGATGAAGTGGTTCAGCCCGGCCACAATGTAAACGGCTGCCTGTATGTACGCGCCCAGATTTTTCATGTAGTTTGTTTATTCTACCACGTGCCCAACAAAGCCCGCGCTGTTGTCTAAGATAATCTTACCGCGCCGAAAACCCAGCCCGCAGGCGTCGCCCGCGTAAAACACGCCCGCCTGATAGCTGTGGCCCGTCGAATCTTGCGGAAACCGGACGTATTCCTGATAGATTTTCGCATACCTGTCATACTCGCCACCCACAGCGGTTTGCTCGCTGCCGTCGGCATTCAGCATGCGGACGTTGGCACCCTCCCGCCCAAACAGGACTTTTTCTACGCAGGGTTTACCCACCAGCGGTTTGGTATCGGTTTCGAGCAGGAGCGGGTGGTTTGGGTACAGTTCCCAGAGAATTTTCAGAATGTATTTCGACTGAAAAAGCAGCGCATAGGCCGGGTTCAGCACGACGCACAGCCGGTTGCGGACAATCTCGGTCAGGATACCGGTCAGGGCTGGTTCGTCTTCGGCAATGGCTTCCCACGGAATAAGTTTGAACCAGAAATCGAGTTTCTCGAACTGCCCGTCTTTGGGGTTCTGCCAGAAGATACCCTCCTCAGCCGAGAATTCGACGTTGTCGATAAAGTCAAACTCGATGTCGAAACCAGCTTCGCGGGCGGCTTCGCCAAGCAGGGCCACGTTGGTGTCGTCTTCGGGAAAGCCGCGCATGGCCGAGAGCAACAGCGTTGGCTGCAAATCAGGGTTTACGGCCAGCAACTCCTCAAACTGCCCCGTCAGCGTCTCGAACAGGCTATTGAATTGCTGACTGTCGTCCAGACCATTGGCCCGTAAATGCGCGTATTGTACCACTGCCGTTTCGGGCAGGCAGGTAGCGGTATCGGCATTGAACTCGATGAGTTTGATACCAGCCCCGTCCAGTCCCCCCGCCAGATCGAAACGCCCGTAGAGGTGACTGTGCCGGTCGTCGTCCCAGGAGAGTTTAATGAGGTAAATCAGGTTTTCGGGAATACCCAGTTCGGCAAAGCGATTCTCGTCTATTACGTGCTGCCCGGCGGCTACCATCATCTCGAAGAGTTCGTTGGCCGCTTCGTAGTACGCGTCCGTTTCGGCGGGCCTCACGACCACGACTTCGTTGGTCAGGTAAGGCAGTGTGTCCTTCCCCAGCATCCAGTTCCAGCCGAGGTTTTTTAATGAGACATCGGGCGGGGTAGCGAGTGGTTTCAGCGTCATTTGGGTGTTGCTTACGGTCATTTGTAGTCGTTTGCTGTGCGTCATTGACAGTCTACTTCGCAATTAATGACGACGAATGGCGCGTAGCAAATGACCAGCAATGGCTTTACTACGCAAAACTACCCGTTTCTGTATGATCCGCTCTTTTTTCTTTTTGTTCAGCGCATTCCTTATCCTGATGGCCGGTTCCGGTCAGGCCCAAACCGCCCGCAAGGGTACAACGCCCAGGCCCGTCCCTGTTATTTTCGACACCGACATGGGCCCGGACTATGACGACGTAGGAGCCATAGCCATGCTACACGCTTTTGCCGACAGCGGTCGGGCCACGATCCTGGCAACCATTGCCAGCACAAATTACCAAAATGTAGCGGGGGTGCTGAACGTACTGAACACCTACTTCGGCAGACCGAACACACCCATTGGTGTACCCAAAAACAACGCTATCTCTGACAAAGACAAGCAGCACTGGTCAGACACGCTGGTGGCCCGCTACCCGCATACGGTTCGCTCAAATACCGACGTACCCGATGCCGTAAATCTTTATCGGCAAATCCTGGCTAAACAACCCGACCGTAGTGTTACAATTATTTCGGTGGGTTTTCTGACAAACCTGGCCAGTCTGCTCCGGTCCGGGCCAGATCAGTACTCCACTTTATCAGGTCAGGAACTGGTCCGTCGAAAAGTGAAAAAGCTGGTCAGTATGGCCGGTAAATTTCCGAAGGGACGTGAGTTTAACGTGTTCATGGACACGCCCGCGTCGAAAACAGTCTATGCAGGGTGGCCCACGCCGATGTTGCTGAGCGGTTTTGAGATTGGCGAGAAAATTCATTCAGGTTTGCCGCTTGTGCAGAATGACAGCATTCAGAATAGTCCGGTAAAAGACGTATTTCGGATCAGTATGCCGATGGACGCAACCGATGCCGGGGGGCGCATGAGTTGGGATCAGACCGCTGTACTGGTGGGCGTACTGGGCCACCAACCCTATTATACCCTAAAAACCGGGCGGCTTACGATGAACGACGACGGTTCTAATGGCTGGGATGGGACTGGCAAAAATCAGGCGTATCTGGTCGAGAAAATGCCGGTGTCGCAGGTCGAAAAAATCATCAATGATCTCATGCAGCATCAGCCACGGAAGTAGGCTGGCCGGACAAGAGTGTCCAGCCTACCTGCGCCTGTTCAGCGAATGATGCCAACAACTCGCGGTAGGTTTCTACCTGCTGCCTGCAATGGGCATCTGTCCAGTTCAGTTCAGCGGCCATCAGATCGGCAACGGGCTGGGCCAGTCGGGCCGTTAGCTGCCAGTCAGACAGTTCAACGCGCCACCGGCGGGCCAGTACATCGCGCAGGGTTACGGCCATTTCTTCGCGCACCTGATACACCACTTCGGCTCCGATAAACGGTTGCGCACCAGTCAGGCGATTAGCCAGAGCAGACTGTATTAACGTTAGTTTTGCTACGCGGTCAGCGCGGGTGCCGTAGGTTTGCATCAGGTGCTGGCACACATCGGCGGGTAGGTTGTAACGCTGTTGTAGTTTTTGCCAGTCCGTAAAATTATACAGTTCGCCACCCACCAGAAAATGCGTTTCGGTCTGGCCCGGCACCGTTTTTTTCAGTACCTCGCCCACGCGGTCAACGGCATCCTGAGCCATGAGCCGGTACGTGGTCCATTTCCCGCCGAGTAAACTCAGCAAGCCTGATTCGGCATCGACTTCTACTTCGTGATCACGTAACAGTGTTTTCGTATCGGCGCGGCTACTCACAATCAGCGGGCGGATACCACCAAAACCCGACCGGACATCGGCCCGGCTGGGTGTTTTGGCCAGATATGGCTCCAGCGTTTCGAGCAGGTAATCAACCTCGCTGGTTTCCAGCACGGGTTCCTGTTCCAGCTCGGCATAGTCGGTATCGGTCGTACCCACAAACACGCTGTCGCCAAACGGAATGGCAAAAACCACGCGCCCGTCCGATGTTTTCGGGATCAGGATGGCCGTATCGCTGTTGAGGGTTTCGCGGGGCAGTACAATATGCACGCCCTTGCTGGGCCGGATGCGGGCATCGAGCGCAGGGTTGGCCAGCAGCCGCACGGCGTCGGCGTAGGGGCCGGTGCAGTTCAGAAATACCGTCGCCCTGATCTGCGTGGTCTCGCCGGTTAGTTCATCGCGCACGGTGGCGGTGGTGATTTTGCCGGTTTCGTTGTGGCCAAAATCGGTCAGGGCAGTGTAGTTAATTACGGCGGCTCCGACTTCGTCGGCAGCGTGGGCCAGAGCCAGAGCATAGCGGGCGTCGTTCAGCTGACCATCGTAATACAGCACCGCACTGTGCATTTTCGGCGTCAGTGTCGGCATCCGTTTCAGGGCGTCGGCCTTGTTGAGCCAGGCACCGGACGGAAAGGAGTCATGCCGGGCAAAGAGGCCATACAACGACAGGCCAATGGACATATACAGCCCTTCGAACGCGCTGAAAACCGGCGTCAGCAGGGCCAGCGGGTGGGCCAGGTGTGGGGCGTTGCGCAGCACAGTACGGCGTTCGGCCAGGCCGTGCCGTACCTGCTTAAGCTGCGCCAGATCGAGTTTTTTGATGGCCTGTTCCAGATACCGAACCCCGCCATGAATCAGCTTGGTGGAGCGCGACGACGTTTCGCCCGCAAAATCGCCCCGGTCAATCAGCACAACGCGGTAGCCACGCAGGGCCGCATCCAGAGCTGCTCCTGCTCCGCTGGCTCCTGCACCAATGATGCACACGTCAAATGTTTCCTGTTGTAATCGCTGCTGATTCCGGTTCCGATTCATACTCCAAAAGACAGGGAAAGGGCTTACTAAGTTCGGCCACTGGCGCGTAAGCGGTCAATCCTAACAATTTGTTAACCACTTGCCCCGGACAGCTGTTCTACGACGAAAACCCCCGGCTCCGTCCGCCAAAAAAGCCACTGCGTCCGCCTGATGGCCGGGTGGTACGCGTAACGCGCGACGAGCGAACGGTCTCGCCAATACCGCTGGCCCGGTTATAGACGCCCTGATTGGCATATACGCCCGACCCGTACCGGCGGGCATCACCAGAAAACTGCGGACCCGACCGCCGACCGAGCATATAGCCCAGACTGCCCCACAGCAGCACGTTACTCAGGCCACTGTGGTGGTGTTGACCGTACGAGTTGGGATTGTTGAGATACGTACTGGTCGATGAGTCAGTCTCGACCAGCCGACGGGCGGCCTCCACACTCAGCGAGTCGCGACGACCGTCAACGTAACTGACAATGGCCCCGGCCCGGCTGGGGTCAACGGGTACTTCGTCGGTGATTTTGAAGGTGCCGGGTGCTGTTTCGGTGATATACGTCCGAACGCCTTTGCCAAACGTGGTTTTGGTTTGCTCGGTCTGTTCATTCTGCCCGTTGTCGGAGCCGCAGCTTTGCAGCATTACGGTACCGTTGAGCAGGGCCAGCCCCAGCGTGGTGCTGAGGGTAATGTCTTTTACGCGCCGAAGCACAGTATGTTTACGAATAGGAGTCATAGCCGGTAACGGGAAAGTATATTGGCTAAACTACGGGAGTTGTTGTTGGGTTGCAAACGGTTCGGGATAAGCTGATTTTAATACCCACAAACGGCCATCAGAACGGACGGTTGCCATTGCCAAACAGAAACACTACGCCCACCGAACCACTCACAACCTCTACTACACGACTCCCGTTGAACTGCGACGTTTGCGAGCGGCCCGTGTTGCTGCTCCAGACTTTGGTGGTCAGGTTCGTAAACGCAAGGTCGGCGCGGCTGTAGTCGCCGGTTAGTTGCAGGGATATACTGCGGCCCAGCCGGTACCGGAGGGCTAGCCCGCCACCCAGCGCGAGGGCCGTACTTTGGCCCCCCGTATTTTCGACGGTGTTTTCGGTATTACCAAAGTTGCCGTGCATATACGTGTTGGGCAGCGTGGCCCGTGCCTGACCCGCCAGCAGCCGCACATCGACTGACAGCCGCCCCATTGGAATGGTAACGTAAGGCCCGGCCATGAAGGTGGTGGTGGTCCATTGGGCGGGCGAGGCTACCCAGACATCGGTTTCGTTGCGATACAGGCTTTGGAGCATAGCATCGGTATTGATTGGGTTGTGGTGTTGCTCGGCCCGAACCATCAGCCCCACCAGCCCGGCCACTTTATACCCCGCCGAAATGTTTACGGAGAAACCCGGACTGGCAAAACCCGACTGCTTATCGACCGATGAAACGCCGGCAAATTTCCCGAGGGGCAGGCTACCACCACCCGATACGGCCAGAAAACCGTTCTTTACCTGGCGAGACAGAATAAAGGTTTTTTGCGAGAAGGCAGCGGTTGATACGCTGATTATCAGTATGGTTGTGATCAGATTTTTCATGGCCTGATGAGTTGTCATTCCCTGTTTATGGTTAGATCATCAAAATCAGTGCCATGTTTGTCCGTTCTTTGGCAAGCTGCAAAAGGAGTATCTTTGGCTCAATGTCCTGAACCGCCCAACTATGACCCGACTATCCGTTTTTCTGCAGCCGCTCAGCCCGCGAATTGCCAGTTACCAGATCGACGTATCGCTCGATCCGGTAACCAAAAAGCTGAACGGGCGCGAAACCCTGACCTGGCGCAATACCTCCAGCGATGTTATTCGGGAATTGCAGTTTCACCTGTATCTCGACGCCTTCCGCAACGAGAAAAGCCAGTTCATGCGCGAGTCGGGCGGGCAGTTGCGGGGTAACGAAATTGATCGTGACGCCAAAGACAACCCCTATGGCTTCATCGACGTAACGAGTATGAAACGGCGCGGGGGCAAGGCCCTGGCGTGGCAGTTTATCCAGCCCGATAACCCCGCCAACCCCAACGACCATACCGTTATCCGCGTACCGCTCGACAAGCCCCTCACGCCCGGGGAGACCATTGTACTGGACATTGGCTTTGCCGCCAAACTGCCCAAAATCTTTGCCCGCACGGGGTTCAGCCGCGACTATTTTCTGGTGGGGCAGTGGTTTCCGAAAGTTGCTGTCTATGAACCCGCCGGGACGCGCTACGCTAAAGTGGGCGGCTGGAACGCGCATCAGTTTCATGCCGATTCGGAGTTCTACGCCGATTACGGCGTGTACGATGTGAGCATTACCACGCCGAAGGAGTACGTAGTGGGAGCAACGGGGCAGTTGGTGAGCGAAAAGCCCGGCCCGAAAAATACGAAAATCAGCCGCTGGTACGCCGAAGATGTCGTGGATTTTGCGTGGACGGCTTCCCCCCATTTTCAGGTCATCAACAACGCCTGGAAACGGCCCGACGGTGGCAGCGTGGCCATCCGGTTACTGATGCAGCCCGAACACGCGCACCAGGCCAACCGGCACCTGGACGCCGTAAAAGCCGCTTTTTCGTACTTCGACAAACACCTGGGCCGCTACCCATTTCCGAACCTGACCATTGTCGATCCGCCCCTGCATGGCAGCGGCTCGGCGGGCATGGAATACCCCACGTTCATTACGGCAGGTACGGCCTGGTTTGTACCCCAAGGCATCCGCGCCCCCGAAATCGTGACGGTGCATGAGTTTGGTCATCAGTATTTTATGCAGCTTCTGGCCAGCAACGAAGCCGAGGAAGCCTGGCTCGACGAAGGCTTCAATCAGTATTACGAAGGCCGTATCATGGATGAAACCTACGGCCCGCGTCAGTCACAAATCGACCTGTTCGGCTTTCGGATGGGTGATCTGGAAAGTTCGCGCGATAGCTACGTACACCAGGACAATCCGGCCATTGGCTCGTCGTTTGGCAACACGTGGCAGTTGCCCGCCGGGCAGTACGGCGTGCTGACGTACATGAAAACTGCCACCTGGCTGCGCACGCTGGAAGGGCTGGTAGGCCGACCCGTCATGGATGAGATCATGCAGACCTACTTCACGCGCTGGCAGTTCAGACACCCCAACGCGCAGAGTTTCATCGACATCGTAAACGAGATTGTGCCGAAACGATTAGGGAGAAAATGGCCAGCTTATGGCCCCGACATGAACTGGTTCTTCGACCTCGCGCTCTACGGCGACGCCGTTGTGGATTATGAACTGGTCAGTCTGCGCAACCGGAGAGACAAAGTCAGCGGGCAGCAGCAGCTCATCACCGTTGACCGCAACGAAGACGGGCAGATGCCGGTCGAAATTCAGGTACGTTTCGAGGATGGGAAAGAAAAAACGCTGTACTGGGACGGCAAAGGCCGTCGGCAGGTGTTTACACTGACCGGTAGCAGCGACGTGGTTTGGGCTACGGTGGATCCAGCGCATAAAATTTACATGGACGTGAATTTCAATAACAACAGCCTGACGCTCGAACCATCATCGGCCCCGGCGGGTAAGTATGCGGTCAAGTTCCTGTTCTGGGTCGAGAATTGGATGCAGTGGCTGGCCTGGCTGGCGTAAAAGGTGTATCTTTCCTTTAAGAAAACAAGCAAGACGATGAGCATTCAACAATTGAAAAGTCATATCTGCGAACTGGTTGAAGACACTGAAGATGAAGCGCTTCTCAAAGCCGTAAATCGAATTTTGTCAATGCCAGAAGATGCTGATATGGCAGAAGATTTTACCGATGAGCAGGTAGCGGCCATCAAACTGGCCGAAGAGGAAGTTAGTCGGGGCAACTACGTTACACTGGCCGAGCACAAACGCAAAATCGAGCAATGGCTGATAAACCGCAAATAATTGTCTCAGCGCCAGCAGAAGCTGATTTGCAGCAGGTGATCGATTATTTGGCAGATCAATGGTCGGTAGAAATGAGCATTAAGTTTATCGACCGTTATTTCCATAAACTCGACCTCATTGAGTCAATACCTGGTTTTGGGATTCTATCAAGTAAGGTTCCCAATGTTAGAAAGGTCAAAATCGACAAGTACAATGTCATTTGTTACAGGGTAACTGACGCCGAAATTACGATACTTCGGATTCTTGACACCCGCAGCAACCCGGCTGATAATCCATACTGATACGTGACTTTCCCCGAACTGACCGAGTACCTGCAAGCCCGCTTAGGCGACGACGGTCAAGTTCCTGTTCTGGGTCGAGAATTGGATGCAGTGGCTGGCCTGGCTGGCGTAAAAGGTGTATCTTTCCTTTAAGAAAACAAGCAAGACAATGAGCGTACAGGAAATCAAACAGCGCATCTACCACCTGGTTGACGAAAACGATAACGAAGTGGCTTTGGGGCAACTACTGCAAAATGCAAATGAACTGCTGACCGATCAACCGGCTACATTAGCCGATCTGACCCCTGAGCAACGTACCCGGCTCGACAACGCTATACAGCAGCATAGGGACGGAAAGACGGTATCGAACGAAACAGTTCTGGAAGCGGTGAACCGAATCCTGTCTGTTTCGCTGGATGCTGATGTACGGGAGGATTTAACCGACGAGCAGATTGACGGTATAGAAAAGGCCCGCCAGGAGTATCGTCAGGGCGAAGGAATTTCAGTAAATGATATGAAGCACAAACTGGAGCAAAAGTGGCCGCAATTAAAATCACGATAACGCCATCTGCCTACGCTGATACTGACCGAATTGGTACGTTCCTGGACGAGAACTGGTCCCCTGAGATAGCCATTCGCTTTTTTAATGCATTCTACCGCATTCTGGATATGCTTGAAACCTCTCCCGAAGTTGGTATGCCTTCTTTGAAAGTGGCGGGCATAAGGCGAAAGATGATTGACAGATACAATGCGTTATACTATGATTTTCGGGATGGCGAAGTAGTCGTTCTCAGATTATACGACACGCGCAGCAACCCGGCTGATAATCCATACTGATACGTGACCTTTCCTGAACTGACCGAGTACCTGCAAGCCCGCTTCGGCGACGATGCGTTTGGCGTCGAAACCGCCAATTACCAGCCGTACCTGACGCTGTCGGCAGACAAACTGGTTGGACTTTGCCAGTTTCTGCGCGACGATGAGCAGCTTTTCTTCGATCTGCTGGCCTGCATTACGGCGATTGATAACGGCGTAGATAAGGATACGATGGACGTGGTCTATAACCTGACGTCTATTCCCTACGAACACAACCTGATGCTGCGGGTAACACTACCGCGCAACACCGGAACCACCGCCCAGCCCACGCTGCCCAGCCTCGCTCATCTCTGGCGCACTGCCGACTGGCACGAACGCGAAGCTTATGATCTGCTGGGTATCTATTTCGATAAGCATCCTGACCTCCGCCGAATCCTGCTCCCCACCGATTGGATAGGCCACCCCCTGCGTACCGACTACGTAGAACCGGAGGAGTATCATGGAATAAAGACGAAATGAGTTTATTTGTGTTTCGTAAGCAATGACTATGTATCACCATTGCTTACCCGCCCAAAAACTGTCCGTCCATCTATGCGTCTGCTACCCCTGTTTTGCCTCTTTTCCTGTTCCGCACTTGCTCAATCCGTTGATTCGGTGATTGTGACGGGGCAGATCAAAAACCTCTCGGCCCGGTTGTACCGCGATGCACCAACGGTATTTGTTAGTCGAAACAACATTCTGAAAGCCAGTCGGGAACTGGTGCGTCCGGCTCCGCTCAACATTGACGGTACATTCAGGGTGGCCATGCCGCTGATTTACCCGCAGGAGGAGATGTACTTCAACTACGGACGCATCTCAACCGCGTTTCTGGCCTCGCCCGGTACGCTGCGCATCGACCTCAACGCCGACTCGCTGTTCACTGCCGCCGTACCCTTCCGGTTTGGGGGCGTCAATGCGCAGATTAACCAGCAGTACGCCCGCTACAAAGCCACCGAAGCCGCCCTGCCCGACAAGCCTAATCCGCAGCTACTGTCGGAGGAGGTAGCGAATAAAAGCCTGCCGGAAACGTATCGCACGGTGCTGTCGGCCTATCAAATGGCGTTTCGGAAGTTTGCCAGTCAGGAGCCGCCC
>JBBRUB010000035.1:0-12295 GCA_038248175.1 Cytophagales bacterium
GTGCCGAGCGTATCGTTCAAATTACGCAGGTGACCATACACGGTGGTCATGCCATTAGGGTGCTTCACGAACAGGACGTTGCCGTAGCCACCCGTAAACACCGCAATGCGCGAAATGTACCCGTCGGCAGCGGCATGCACGGGCAACCCTTCGCGACCGCCCGTGCGGATGTCCAACCCCGCGTGGAAATGGTTGCCCCGCAAATCACCCATACCCCCCGACAGTGAATTTTGCTGCCCCGGCTGGATGGGAAACAAAAAATAATTTGGTACTACTGTACCGGGTTTCAGGTTGCCGGTAGTAACGGACACCGCTTGGGGAGAAGCCGTTTGAGCAAGTGCCACTGTAACCGCGAGCAGGCTTGTTACGCCAATTTTTACAAATGTCTTAACCAATGAATAAAGCTAAAGTAAGCTGGTTTTTTTGTCACCCCAACCGGTCCGCCGATGCGGGAGGAGGGATCTCAAATTATCTCCGGCTATGTGTTAAAAATCAGTGCGATCCCTCCTCTCGCATCGGTCGGGATGATAAAGAAACTCACTTCACGGCAATCTCCAGCATCTTTCGATCTTCCAGATAGGCCATGAGTGTATCGCCAACCTGCACAGGGCCAACGCCTTTTGGTGTACCCGTGAAAATGACGTCGCCCTGTTGCAGCATGAAATACCGCGACACGAACGAAATCAGGTAGTCAATTTTGAACAGCATCAGGCTGGTGTTGCCCTGCTGCCGGGTTTCGCCATTGACCTCGAGCCGGAAATTGAGGTTCTGCAAATCGGCAAATTCACTTTTGGAGACAAACCCTGACATGGGGGCTGAGCCGTTAAAGGCTTTGGCCAGTTCCCAGGGCAGTCCCTTTACTTTTAGTTTGCTCTGTACATCACTGGCCGTGAAGTCGAGACCAATGCCAATTTCGTCGTAGTACTTATGGGCAAACTTTTCCTCGATGTTCTTACCCACCCGGTTGATTTTCACCAGCACCTCAACTTCGTGGTGTACATCCTGCGAAAAGTCGGGGTAAAAAAACGGTTCGTTTTTGAGCGGAATAGCGGTTTCGGGTTTCAGAAAAATGACCGGATCGTCGGGCTGCTCGTTATTGAGTTCGTGGATATGATCGACGTAGTTGCGGCCAACACAAATGATTTTCATGCAACAGAGCGGGGATAACCCGCCGGTTAGTTTTGTCGGATACTGGTTTTGTACCCGCCTTACGTTAAACAAACTGGACAGTCGCAAATCTAAGCCTTAAAGCGGGGCTGACCACGCCAACGGGCCAAAATCTGAACAAACGCGGCCTGTTGACAGTCATACACCGTTAGAATCTCATCAAACACAACAGCGTTTATGAAAAAGACAGTTTTGACAATGCTGGCCTTTGTAGGGCTAATTACTGCCTGTTCGCGGGTACCCATATCGGGCCGCAGTCAGATTCTGCTCGTGCCAAACGGCGAAGTACTCGCCCTGAGCAGCCAGCAATACCGACAATTTCTCGACACCAGCCGGGTCGTCAACAACAGTGCCGCAGCCGAGCAGGTTAAGCGGGTTGGTGTTCGGATCAGACAGGCTGTTGAACAGTATATGAACGCCAATGGCCTTGGTAGTCGGCTCGAAGGTTTTAACTGGGAATACAACCTTGTGCAAAGCCCGCAGGTTAACGCCTGGTGTATGCCCGGCGGTAAAATAGTGGTCTATTCAGGCATCCTGCCCATCACCCAAACCGAAGCTGGTCTGGCCACGGTCATGGGGCACGAGGTTGCCCACGCGGTTGCCGAACATGGCCGCGAGCGCATGAGCGAAAGCCTGGTTGCCAACGGCCTTATCTCGGTTGGTCAGGCCTACACGGGTTCCCGGGCGCAACAGGATCGGTCCACATCCGGTGCATTGCTGATGCAGGCCATTGGGGCTTCGTTGCCCGTTGCCTATCAGGTAGGGCGTGTCCTGCCCCACGGACGGGCGCAGGAGTCGGAAGCCGATCATCTGGGGATCATTTTTATGGCCATTGCGGGCTACAATCCGCAGGAATCTACCGATTTCTGGCAGCGTATGGCCAAAGCAAGCGGTGGCAAATCGCAGCCCGCATTCCTGGCGAGCCACCCCTCCGACCAACGCCGGATTGCCGATTTAAGAAAACTGATGCCCGAAGCCATGACGTATTACCAGCGGTCTGCCGCTGGCCGCTGAGAATGATGATAACCAAACCAAAAAAGCCGGAGCAGATGCTCCGGCTTTTTTATTGATACGGTTCAGTATGAAAGTCCCGAGCAGTATTACAACGCTGCAACTACCTGCCGTACTTTCTCGGCGGCTTCTTTGAGCAACACCGCCGACTGTACTTTCAGGCCCGACTCGTCAATAATACGTGCCCCTTCTTCGGCGTTGGTACCCTGCAACCGCACGATAATTGGCACCGGAATGTCGCCAATGGCTTTGTAGGCTTCTACCACGCCCGTTGCCACGCGGTCGCAGCGGACGATACCGCCGAAAATGTTGATCAGGATAGCTTTTACGTTCGGGTCTTTCAGGATAATACGGAACCCGGCCTCAACGGTTTTGGCGTTGGCTCCGCCCCCCACGTCGAGGAAGTTGGCCGGTTCGCCACCCGACAGCTTGATGATGTCCATTGTGGCCATGGCCAAACCCGCACCGTTGACCATACAGCCCACGTTACCGTCGAGTTTTACGTAGTTGAGGTCATTGGCCGAGGCTTCGACTTCGAGCGGATCTTCTTCCGAAACGTCGCGCAGGTTGGCCAGATCAGGATGCCGATACAGAGCGTTGTCGTCAATGTCAACTTTGGCATCAACGGCGATAATTTTATCGTCCGACGTTTTCAGCACCGGATTGATCTCGAACATCGACGCATCGCTCCCGATATACGCATTGTAAAGGGCGGTCACGAACTTCACCATTTCTTTGAACGCATTACCCGTCAGGCCAAGTCCGAACGCTATTTTTCGGGCCTGGAATGGCTGCAATCCAACGGCGGGATCAATCCACTCCTTCACGATTTTCTCGGGCGTGTGTTCGGCTACCTCTTCAATATCCATACCGCCTTCGGTACTTGCCATGATGACGTTACAGGCTTTGTTGCGGTCAAGCAGAATACCGAGGTACATTTCTTTCGGCTCCGATTCACCGGGGTAAAACACGTCCTGAGCCACCAGAATCTTGTTTACCTTCTTACCTTCCGGCCCGGTCTGATGCGTTACGAGTACATTACCAATGAGGTTTTCGGCGATTTCGCGCACCTGCTCAATCGACTTGGCTACGGCCACGCCCCGCTGTTCAGAACCCACAATCTTGCCTTTGCCACGACCACCGGCGTGAATCTGCGACTTGATCACTACGTACTTGGAGCCGGTCTGCGCCATAATTTGCTTGGCAGCTTCCACGGCTTTGTCGGGCGATTCGGCTACAATGCCTTCCTGAATGGCTACACCGTATTTCTTGAGAATTTCTTTACCCTGATATTCGTGAATATTCATACAATCGGCACGAAAGCGTTTAAAATCGTAGTTTTGGCGGCAAGATACTAAAGGGAGTTATGAGTTATGAATTATGAGTTATGAATTATGCTGACGCCAACTCGTAACTCATAGCCTATAACCGCACCGGCGCACCGGTCATGACTCATAACTCAGAATAATGTTACTACAAGCCGCCGACCTCCGCCGAAATTACGGCGAATTACCCGTTTTAAAAGGTATTAATCTGAACATTGAGCCGGGCGAGGTGGTATCCATCGTGGGGGCATCCGGCGCAGGAAAAACCACGTTGCTGCAGATTCTGGGTACGCTCGACCGGCCCGATACCGGCACACTACACATTGCCGGGCAGAGCGTTTTCACCCTTAATGACCGCGAACTGGCCAGGTTTCGCAATGAACAGATTGGCTTCGTATTTCAGTTTAACAACCTGCTGCCGGAGTTTACGGCTCTCGAAAACGTGTGTTTGCCCGGTTTCATTGCCGGTAAGCCTGAACGCACCGTGCGCGAAAGGGCCGCGTTGCTGCTTGCAACGTTACGGCTGTCTGAACGGCAAAGTCATTTCCCATCGCAGTTGTCTGGGGGAGAGCAGCAACGGGTGGCGGTAGCACGGGCATTAATCAACGAACCCGCCATTGTTTTTGCCGATGAACCAAGCGGCAATCTCGATTCGCGCAATGCCGAAGAACTCCACCATCTGTTTTTCCGGTTGCGCGATGAATTGGGGCAGACATTTATCATTGTAACCCACAATGAAGCCCTCGCAGCCCTCGCCGATCGTACTGTGACGATACGAGACGGGGTGATAAGTTGAGTAATTGTACTTAACTTATTATGTGAATAATAAGTTAATCAACAAATAAGTCTCTGTAAATCAGAGACTTATTTGTTGATTTAGATTTTTTTAGGTTAAAGAATCAATTTTCCTTATTTTTGTTCTATTATTGTGTCAAAAAGAAAAGTTTTTCATAACGTTGAGTAAATCAGAAAGCCAAGGGGGTGTCTCGCTTGGCTTTTTTGTGCGCTATACTTTTGGGAGTCAGATCACTCCGACGAACCGGCTCACAAAAGCCAGTTTTTTTAATAATTCAGCCTCGCTCTAAACTCCGAAGACCCAGCCGGTCGGTTACTGAAGTTGCCCGAACGAATCGCTTTAGGTAACCTGAAGCGGAAGAAAAATCATAGTGTCAGGCTGGAACCGGGTTGGCCGGACGCGGACGTACTGCCTTGCCACAGAAACACCGGGACAGTACAATCAAAACTGCGCATTGACCCCAAGCATGGGCCAGAAACCAAATTTCGTCGGTGTCTGACTCCGATAATTCGACAGCTCAAGTTGCAAACCAACGGGTCCCAGGACCCGGTAAGACGCTCCGACGTTGTATTTCAGCCGGACATTGGAAGTCTCGGTACCCGGCAGGCCAGTGCGCCAGCCGTAGCCAACTCCACCGCCAAAAAACAGGGTCATTCGTTTTTCCTGATAGCTATAGGAAACTCTGGGGCCAAGCACCGTTTCGCTGACTTTTGGGTCGCCAGATCGAACATAGGTGGCAAAGGCTCCCACCGTTAGCCCCCGTTCCGTGTTTTTCAGTCGGTAGTCGTACGACAGGTTAGCCATATAGAAGGCGTCTGCCCCCTCCGTTCGAATGTTAAGCGGATACACGCCGAGTGCCAGCCGCTGTCTCGGCACGTATTGCCCGAAGCAGGTAATAACCTGAACGTTTACGAGCGCAAGGAGAATAATTTTAGCTGATTTGTTCATGTAAGTTCAGTATAGTAGCCTCTACAGATTGTTCATTAGGGTCGCGCCTGCATCGTCCTCATCTCGCGTTCGATGCTTTGCCGGTACGGGTGAAAATCGACTTGCAGAGTGTGCCGGGCCGACTGCTGGTACCGCCTGCGTACTTTGGCCGTCTCGGCGTCGATAGACTGCAACATGGTAACCCGGTTGGGCAGACAGACTTCGTCTTTGATGAGTTTGGCCAGCCAGACCGCCTGTATCTCGGCCAGCGGCATGATTGCTCCCAGCGGCTGTACCAGCCCTACGAAATACAAGCCCGTAAAATCGGGATGTACCACGCGCCGGTATAACTGCAAATCATTCGTCTGTTCGACGTTGAAAAAGTCATCCCTGAAAAACGGAAACGTGACTTTGTAGCCAGTAGCATAGACAATCATGTCGAAGCGGTCACGGGTACCGTCAGTAAATACCACGTCGTGGCCCTCGAAACGCTCAATGTTGGGTTTGAAGCCAATCAGCCCGCGCCCGGCCATGTTCAGCAAATCCTGCGAAATGGTGGGATGTTCCATCAGCAGAGGGCGGTTGGGGCGCGGCACACCGTAATTTTCCTGATTGCCATGAGCCAGTCGGAGCGATACCTTCAGCAACAGCCGTTGTAGTGGCATCGGTAGTTTGGCCGTGAGCGGACTCGCCAATGAATCGAACGGCATGCCCATGAGCCAGTTGGGCAGAATATACGCCCCACTGCGGCTTGACACCGTGACGGAGCCGGCATGCTGCCGGGCGGCTTCGCAGGCAATATCAACTGCCGAGTTCCCCATGCCTACTACCAGCAGCCGTTTGCCCCTGATCTGTTCGGGTTCTTTGTAATCGTGCGAATGTATGGTTTCGCCCGCAAATTGGCCGGGAAACGGCGGGTCGGGCAGGCGCGGGTTCCAGTGGTGTCCGTTGGCAACGATCAGGTGCGTATAGGTGCGCTCGTCGGTTTTGCCCGTGTTGACAGCGCGGGTTTTGACACGATACGTCTGCCCGCTCTTACCATCGTCTTCCCGGCGAACGTCCGTTACTTCGGTCTGAAAGGTGATTGTATCGCGAAACCCGAAGTGGTCAACGTAGCTGTCGAAATACCGGATAATCTGGCTGTGGTGCGGAAACATCGGGTAACTCTGGGGCATAGGGTAGTCGCTGTACGCCATAACTATACGATTGGTGTTGATGTGCAGCGAGCGATACGCTGATGACATGCCGTTGTCATTGTTGTACCGCCAGTTACCGCCAATGCCCGACCCCCGCTCGAAACAATCGAACGCAATGCCATATTGGTGCAGCGTTTTGGCCACCGCAATGCCCGACGCCCCCGCGCCAATGATGCAAACTGATGTGTTCATGTACCTGGTCAATTTATGCCCGCCCGATGGTGTTCGACAGGCAGGTTTTCGTGACCAAGTTAACCAGAAGAAACGGCAATGTGTGTGCGCATGTACACCACGCAAATTATTGGTTCAGCCAGTATTTGAGCGCATCAGCACGGTCGCGGCTTACGAAGATGTCGTCAGAAGCGGGCGGAGACAGGTCGAGTTTGAGCCGACCGTTGAAGTGTTTGTGGATGGCCGAGATACCACCTATGCTGACAATACACTGGCGGCTGGCCCGGAAAAACTGCGCGGGGTCGAGTTGGTCACTGAGCTGGTCCAGCGTTTCGTGCAGGGCGAGGGTGGTGCCGTCGGGGCAAATGAGCCGGGTGATTTTGTGTTCGGAAAAGAAATACGCTACGTCGCGGGTGGCAATGGCGCGGTAGGTGTCGCGGTATGAAATCAGGAACCGCTGCCGGTAGCTGCGCTGCACCGTACCGAGGGCCTGCGCCAGCAAGCCGTAGTCGATGCCGGGCAGAGCCGGTGGCCGTTGCGTTTGTCGGAATTTGGCCAAAGCAGCCGATAGTTCGCGGGCCAAAATGAGCTTTAGCAGATAATCGAGCGAGTTGAGTTTAAATGCCTGAATCGCGTATTCGTCGTAGGCGGTGGTGAACACCAGCGGGCAGTGCGGGGTCACCTGTCGGAATATCTCAAAACTCAGGCCGTCGGACAGTTGAACATCGCTGAAAATCAGATCGATGGCCGGTTTCTGGCGTAGATACGCTACGGTGTCGACTATGCTGCCTGTGGTTTCGGCAACGACAATAGCGGAGTCGATATCATGCAACAGTGCCACGAGCCGGAGGGCCGCCGGGCGTTCGTCTTCAATAATGAGCGTGTTCATAGCGTAGGGAGTAACAACGGTAACTGCACCACAAACTGCCCGTTGGTTTCACTGACAGTCGGTTCAACGCCCGCCGTGAGCTGGTAGCGATGCCGGATGTTCTGCAGACCAATACCCGTTTTGACCGCGCTGTCAACCGCTTTTCGGTTCAGTGAGTTTTCGACCAGCAACGCGCCGTTTTTATTGAGCCGGATACCGATAGTAAGCGGGTGTTTTGCGTCCACGATGTTATGTTTAATGGCGTTTTCGATCAGCAGTTGCAGCGTCAGGGGCGGTAGTTGCCGGGTTCGCTGGTCGGGCGGAATGTCGATACACACCTGAAGGGCCTCGCCGAATCGTTCGCGCAGCAGAGCCAGATACGCATCGGCCAGCGTGAGTTCGTCGGCAAGGGAAACCAGTGGTTTATCGCGGCTCTGAAGTATATAGCGGTACACCAGCGACAGGTTCTCAACGAAGGTGCCGGCGGGTAGATTATCGGTAACGAGGTACAGCAGCGTGTTGAGGTTGTTGAACAGAAAATGCGGATCCAACTGGCTTTTGAGGGCTTCATAACGCGCTTCTGCCGACTCGCGCCGGAGCCGTTCGGCATCGAGCAGGGCCGTTCGCCAGCGAATAAGAAAGTACTCTCCGGTATAGACCGCGTTGATAAACAGAGCCATCAGACTGCCGAGGGCAATTGTCTGCCGAATACTGATGCGTTCGGTAGGCGTGTACTCATAACCGGGTAATTCGAGTTCGGTAATAAACCAAATCAACACTTCAAGTACGGCGATGCTCAGCATCGTCAGGGCCAGCGTCTGCACCCCCAGGCGGAGCAGGGGCTGACGTTCCCAGGAGAGCCACCGATTCAGCACCCGGTCGAGCCAGAGACTGCTTTCGGAAAGCAGAATGGCCCCAGCCGTAAATTCCACCAGATCGAGCAGCAGATAATACTCTCTTCCCGTGTACTGCCGGGTAAAAACTGAGTTGGGGTCAATGAAGCAGAAAATCAAATACAGTAACACCCCCAGTAGCGGTACGCCCGCCACCCGAAACCACGTGCTGAATGTCCAGTTGGTTGTTGTCATTTAGTCAATACCCGTTGCGCATTCCCGGTCGATATGAGCCGTAAGTAAATCATAAATGGCCTGAATTCGGTTAGACTGCGATTGACGCAGGGCCAGTTCGGCTCCGGTTAGGTCAGCACGCGCGGCCACGCCCTGCCGGTAACGGTCGCGGGTAAGGGCATAGCTGCGGCTGGCGGCCTGCACCAAGCGGGTTTGGTTCTGAATGCGTTCCTGAGCTTCGAGTTCGGCATTAAGGGCCGTTATCACGTCGTTGGTAATCATCTGTTTGGTGTAGCGTAATTGCTCCTGCGTCTGGAAATAGCCGATGCGGGCCTGCTGGATTTTAGCGTCGTTGATGGGGTTGAACAGCGGCACCGAAAACTGCAACCCCACGTAAAGACTAACCGGCCAGCGGCTATTGGCAAACCGAAAATCGTTGAGCTGACTTTGCGTATTAAGCTGCCCCATAAGCCCCAGCGTAGGCAACCGGCGTACCCGCGCGGCTTCGATTTGTAGTTGCGCCTGACTCAAATTCAGCGTAAGCTGCCGCAAATCAGGCCGTTGTCGCATAGCCTGGTCAATAGCCGTTTCGGGCGTTGTTGGCATAGTGCTGACCGGTGGCAACGCCAGCGAATCGGTCAGCACCAGCGGGGTGTCGGGGGCATAGTCCATGAGCAGGTTTAATCGGCGAATTACCAAGTCATAATCGCGGGTGGTTTTGGACAGGCCGGGGAGCAGGTTTTCTGCATCGACGTAGGCCCGGAGCGTATCGGCATCGGTGGCGAGTTGCTGTTGGTAGCGGTTGCGGGCTTCGACCAGCAGACTCGTGGCCCGGTCCAGACTGGCCAGCAGCAGCCGTTGCTGTTCGCGCAGGAGCAGGGCATTCAGATATGTTTTCTTGACTTCCGCTACCTGTTGGTTTACTACAGCACGGCTGTTTTCGGTGGCGATTTGCCGGGTCGTCTCAGCCTGTTTCCGGGCAATTTTCAGGTCGGGCTGCAACACCGGCATAGCCAGGTTCACGGCACCCAGATACCCGTGTTTCAAAGCCGCATTGACGGGCATGAGCTGGGTTTCGTTGATGGAAAAACCACCCGTTGCGGGGTTAATCTCGAAGGTAGGAAAGAAAAACACCGGCGGCCTGATGTTGTACTGGTACGATGCCACCCCGTTGACCGTAGGCCACCACGACCGCCTGACTTCGTTGAGTTGAGTATTGGCCCGCTGTCCGTCAAACCGCGCCACCCGCACCGCGCCGTTGTGCTGCCTCACCCGCCCGGCGGCTTCGGCGAGGGAGAGCGGTACCTGTGCCATCGCGCCATATCCCGACAACAGCATCAACACCCCCGAAACAACGCCGGCCAGTTGCGGCTTGCCAGGCGAGAAGCGGGCTATCTGGCGGCTGACCCAGTTGCTGAACCGGGCGGCATACAGATACACCACCGGCACAAACACCAGTGTCAGGAACATGGAACTACTCAGCCCACCCACCAACGCCCAGGCCAGACCCGATTTGAGTTCCGCGCCGGGGCCAGTAGCCAGTGCAATGGGCAACATCCCGATAACCATTGCCAGCGTGGTCATCAGAATAGGCCGCAGCCGGGTTTGGCCCGCGTTGAGAAGTGCGTCGGTAACGAACTGGCCGGATTCGCGGTTTTGCCCGGTTTTCTCGACCAGCAGAATGGCGTTTTTGGCCACCAGCCCCAGCATCATAATCATGCCCAGAATCGTGAAGATGTTCAGCGAATTTTGGGTCAGGGCCAGAGCCAATAACGCGCCGATAATGGCCACCGGGATGGAAAACAGCACCACGAACGGGAACAGCCACGAGTTATACAGGGCCACCATAATCAGGTACATGAACAGGATTGCCGCGCCAAACGCCAGCCCCAGCTTACCAAACGAATCGTCCTGAAGTTCGAGGTCGCCCCCGTACAGCACCCGCACCGACGGGTCGATATTAAGACTGGTCACTGCCGCCTGAATGTCGGTGCCGATGTCGCCCACAGGCCGCCCAATGGCCTGCGCCGAAATTGTGACGGCGTTGTTGCGGTCTTTACGCTCCAGCACGGCAGGTTTGGCGGTTTGCCGGAGTGTGGCCACCTGCCGCAACTCAATGGACTCGTCCCGGTCGTTGACTACCGACAGCCACCCAACCTGGTCGGTGCGGTTGCGGTCGGCATTGTCGTAGCGAACGCGGACAGTGGTGCTGATATCGTTCTGCTGAATTTTCAGGTCGTCGTACCCGGCCAGAGCCGTGCGGACAGCCGTGCCTACCTGTTCGGTGGTGAGGCCGTAGCGGGCCAGTTTCTCGCGGTCGGTATCGATGTCGAGTTCAGGTTTGCGGGCCGTGCCGGATGCCCGCACGTCGGCGGTGCCGGAAATGCGTTGCATGACGGTAACGATGCGGCTGGCCTCAGCGCGGACACGGTTACGGTCAGAGCCACTCACAATCAGGACGATAGGCGTGGCTCCATCATTGCCCAGAATACCGATTGGATAAGTCTGAATCCTGACGCCGGGCAGTTTAGCAGCTTGTTCTTTCACGGTGCGGGTGAGCGTAGCGAGGTCTTTTTGGCGTTCATTGGCAGGCGAAAATGTAATGGAAAACTCGACCGAATGGCTGGCCGGGGTCACACCGAAGCCTTCGGGGTTAGACCCGACGCTGGTGAAAATGCGCCTGACTTCGGGAAGCTGCCGCAGCGATTGCTCAAACTGCCGGGCCAGCGTGTCGGTCTGTTCGATGCGCTGGCCTTCGGCGAACTGCAACGTAACACTCAACTCGCCCTTGTCGGTCGGGGGCGTGAACTCAGCCCCGACAAAGCCGCCAGCGGGTAGAAACAAGGCCAGGCCAAACAGTAACCCCACCAATGCGATGGTGGTTTTCCGGTAGTGCAACGCCCCTGCCAGCAACCGCCCGTAACTTGCCGACAGCCAGGCAAAGACCCGCTCGAACCATAGCCCAAACTTTCCCGATAAGGTATTGGCCGAAAGATGTTCGACCTGCCCAAAGCGTGAGGCAATCATGGGTGTGAGCGTAAACGATACCAGCAGACTGAACAGCGTGGACACGACCACCACCAGCGAAAACTCGCGCAGGATGTCGCCCACCAGCCCCGGCAGCACCGACAACGGCAGAAACACGACCACATCGACCAGCGTAATGGCCAGGGCCGCAAACCCGATGTCGGCGCGACCATTAACAGCAGCGGTGCGTTTATCGTCGCCTTTTTCGAGGAACTGATAAATGCTTTCCAGCACCACAATCGAATCATCGACCAGAATCCCGATGACCAGCGAGAGAGCCAGCAACGTGAGCAAATTGAGCGTAAAACCCAGCACGAACATGACCAGAAACGTGGACAGCAGCGAGGCCGGAATAGCCACCATCACAATCAGAGACGAGCGCAGACTGTGCAGAAATACGAACATGACCAGAGCCACCAGTCCGATGGCTACTACCAAATCGTGCTGAACGCCCCCGGCAGCCGCCAGCGTAAACTCCGACGCATCCTGCGCCACCCGGAACCGAAGTCCGTCGGCCCGGTATTCCTGTTCCAACTCCGCCAGCAACGCGCGAATAGCCTCGCTCAAAACCACGTTGTTGGCGTTGGTTTGCTTGCTGATGGTGATGCCAACGGTGTTGCGACTGACTGACAGTGGATCGGCGCGGGACCAGAACCGATTGACCTTTTCGACGGGCTGGGGGGCAGCAGCAATCGTGGCTACGTCGCCCAGTTGGATTTGCTGACCCGCCCTTCCCGGTA
>JBBRUB010000036.1:0-12230 GCA_038248175.1 Cytophagales bacterium
CAGGTGTATTCGGCGGCTTCGTCATGGCTATGCGCCGGATGGTCGCTCGTGATGGGGTTGGCCGGGGCCGGTCCGCCGTTGCGGTGGCTCTCCTTGTTTTCGGTACCCGTTCCACAACCGGCCATCAATAGCCACAGTACGCCCAACAGGGACGTATTCATCCTCAGGAAGAAGCCCTTATTTTTCCAGTTCTTTTTCATAGTCCACGATCATTCGGTAATAGTCCTGCAACCGGGTCAGGTAGTCCATCTGGGTCATGTTCAGCGTTTCCCAGGCGTCGATGACCACCGGCAAGTCGCCTTTGTTCTGCTCGTAACCAATGAGTTGGGTGTCGTAATTTCGGCGCAGGGCGGGGATAATCCGGGTTTCGTAATTACCCAGCTGGGCTTTCAGATTTTGAATATCGGTCAGGGTACGGGCCACCATGCCCTGCGCGTCGTTGAGCATTCCGGCCCGTTCGGCCCGCATGGCCTCGATGTCGTATTGCATTCCTTTGATTTCAGCTTTGTAGCCCCGAGAAGCCCAGGGAACAATCGGGATCGAGATCATGCCCATCGCGGTAAACGCCTGCGGCATCACCCCGCTCACCGGCGACATATGGTTGAAACTCACCCGAAAGTCGGGTTTGGCCTGCGCCCGCTGCGCTTCGATGCCCGCCTGCATACTTAAAATTTGCCGGTCGATGCGTCGAACGTCAGAGCGGATTTCACCCAGTTCATCCGTCGTGGGCAGCGCCGGTGCCGGTTCCGCTGGTCGGGCGGTCGTGTCCGGGCGAAACGCTTCGGTTTTAGGCCGGTTCATCAGGGTATTCAGGCCAATTTGTTTGAGGGTTATCGTGGCTACGTTCATCGTCAGCGAATTGGCCAGCTCCTGCAGTCGTCCTTCGGCCTTGTAAATGCTGCCCAGGCTTCCCTGCTGGTAGGGATAGCGGATGTCGGCAAGTTTTTTAGCGAGTTGCAGAATCCGCTGGTTTTCGTCCAGGATAGCCCGCTGTTTCTCCAGCACGAGCCAGTCGTAGTAAAGCTGGCGGGCCTCGCTCCGAAGCTGATTGAGGGTAACGTCCCGCGCGGCTTCTTCAATGGCGGCTTTCGACTGCTGATACAGCTGCGTAGCCCGTTGTTTAGCCCGGTTAGGAATGCTCTGTTCGGCGGCAATCATGATATTGCCCCGGTCGCGGGCTTCCACGCGCTGCCCCGGATACGGCATCATGAACGTACCCAGCCCTACCATCGGCGCGTCCCAGCTCCGGGCGGCTTCGGCGTAGGCGCGGGCGGCTGCAGCCCGGCTGCCGTAGGGTTTGAGCAGCGGATTGCCCTGGTCGATGCGCGACAGAACGCTGTCTAACGGCAGTACGGGCGTCACGTCGGTCTGGGCGAACAACTGACCCGTACCGAGTAGGAACGCCAGAACCGCCAGCCGGTTAGTGCGATGAAGCCAGTACATCGAGTTTGCCAAATTTGCGAAGTTCATATTCTTTCGTGAGTAAGAAAATCAGTGGTGTTACCAGCAGAATGTGCGTCGAAGACGTCAGCACGCCCCCGATCATGGGTAAGACAATCGGCAGCATGACGTCGCTACCCACGCCCGTGGCCCACAGCACAGGTACAAGACCGAACAGGGCTACCGACACGGTCATGATTTTGGGGCGTAGCCGTTTGGCCGCGCCGTGTATCACCGCTTCGCGCAGGTCATCGCGGCTGATGGTCTCGCGCGAATTACCCTGCCGGTCCACGAGCTGTTTCATGGCGTCGTTGAGGTAAATGACCATGACCACGCCCGTTTCGACAGCAATACCGAAGAGCGCGATGAAGCCCACGGCCACGGCCACCGACAGGTTGACGCCGTAGAAATAGACCATGTAGGCCCCGCCGATGAGGGCAAACGGGATGGTGATCAAACTCAGAAACGCTTCCCGCGCCGAGCCAAAGGCCAAGTACAGCGAGAGAAAAATAACCACCAGCACCAACGGGGCAATGATGAGCAGCGTTTGTTTCCCCCGGATCAGGTTCTCGTACTGCCCGCTCCACTCTAAGTAGTAGCCGTTGGGTAGTGTCAGGTTCTGATTCACTTTAGCGATGGCTTCCTGCACGGTAGAACCCAGATCACGATCACGCACGTTGAACATGACCGCCCCCCGCAGCAGGGCATTGTCCGACGAAATCATCGGCGGGCCGTTCTCGAATTTAATAGTCGCGACCGCCGACAGCGGGATGGTTCCGAGCGCAGCCGTGGCAATCGGAATGCGCCGGATGCGCTCGACGCTGTTGCGGTAATCCTGGGCCAGCCGGACATTGATGGCAAACCGACGTCGCCCTTCGATGGTCTGCCCGATGGTAGCCCCGCCGATGGCCGACTCGACCACCCGGTTCACGTCGTCCACGCTCAGCCCGTAGCGGCCCAGGGCCTCGCGGTTCACATCAACGGTTAGGTATTTGCCGCCCGTGACGGGTTCGACGTAAAGGTCGTTTACGCCTGGTATGCCCTGCAAAGCCGCTTTTACCTGCTCCGAAACGGCGTAGATACTATCCAGCGACTGCCCGTGAACCTTGATGCCGACGTCGGTGCGGATGCCAGTTGATAGCATGTTGATGCGGTTGATGATGGGCTGCGTCCAGCCGTTGACCACACCCGGAATCTGGAGTTTGGCGTCGAGTTCGTTGATAAGGTCCCGCTTGGTCAGTCCCGCCCGCCATTCGGATTTTGGCTTCAGCTCAATGATCGTTTCGATCATGCTGATGGGCGAATTGTCAGTTGCCGTCGAGGCCCGACCCGCCTTGCCCAGCACCTGCCGGACTTCCGGTACCGACTTGATGATTTTGTCCTGCACCTGCAGAATGCGCTTGGCTTCGGCGTTGGAAATATCGGGCAGCGTCACGGGCATGAACAGAATGCTCTGCTCGTCTAAGGGCGGCATGAACTCCGACCCCAGACTCAGCAGCATTGGTACACTGATGGCGAGGGCGAGTAAATTGATGGCAATGGTCGTTTTGCGCCAGCGCATCACCCAGCGGATGACTGGTTCGTACACCCGCTCCAGGGTGCGGGTGATGGGGTTAGCCTGTTCGCCTTTGAAGCGGCCTTTCATAAAGATAGACAACATGACCGGGGCCAGCGTAATGACCAGAAACGCATCGACCAGCAGAATAAACGTCTTGGTCCAGGCCAGCGGATGGAACAGTTTGCCTTCCTGCCCACTGAGCAGAAACACGGGTAGAAACGACGTAATGATGATAATGGTGGAATAGAATACACCCCGCGAGACCTGAATGCTCGACCGCTCGATGATGGCGATGCGCTCGGCATCGGGTACCTCGACGTAATCTTTTTGGCCAAAACCCAATCTTCGTTTTATCTGTTTCCACATGGTTTCTCAGTTAGTTTTGCTCTAATCGCTGGAAGGAGCAGAATAGAAAATTCTGGTTCGTCTGGAAGGGCGTAACATGGTCTTCGGTAAGGCACCGGAGTTTACGAAAACCGCGAGTCAGCTCGTCGGTCAGGGTCTGCTCATTATAGCGACGAACAGGCAAACCGCTGCATTTCTCGGGTCCGTTTTCAGAGAAGGTGCCAATCGTGACATAGCCATTGTAAGACACACCAACACGGACTGTTTTCATATACTGGCTGATTTGTTCGGCGGTGGTGAGAAAATGAAAAGCGGCCCGGTCGTGCCAGAAATCAACCGGCTGAGTCGGCGTGTAAGTCAGGATGTCGCTTACGATCCATTCCACCCCATCACCCCGGCGGCCCAGCCGTTCTTTGGCCCGGTTCAGCGCGGTTTCGCTAATGTCCAGCACACTGATATGTTCGTAGCCTTCATCCAATAGAAAATCAACCAGGTAGCTGTCGCCCCCACCAATATCAATAATCCGGGCTGATTTAGGCAACCGGGCCTGTTGAATAAAGGCTAACGAGGTAGCTGGAACAGTCTGGGTCCAGCTCACCTGATCGGCCCGTTTGGTTTGGTAGATAGACTCCCAGTGTACTTTAGGCAGGTTCGTTTCCATACGTTTTAGTTGGATGTTGGTAGTCATCAGGTAGTTCTGCCCGTTCAGTTAACCGTGATCTTCGTTTTGTCTCTCGTTTGCCGATCCGTTTTTGTTCCGCTCCGCCGTTAGCTCGGCCTGCCGGATGGCCAGGTTTCGGTAGGAGTTTTCGGCCATGATGATGCCGTTATCGACGATGACGCCGATGGCCAGCGCGATGCCCGTCAAGGACATGATGTTGGAGGAGATATCGAAGGCGTTGAGCAGAATGAAGCTCGTAGCGATGGTGATGGGAATCTGAATGATGATGCTGATGGCCGACCGCCAGTGCAGCAGAAACAAAAACACCACCAGAGAAACCACCACCATTTCCTCGATGAGCGTGTGGGTAATTGAGTTGACCGATTCCTGAATCAGCCCGCTGCGGTCATAGACGATGTTGAAACTCACCCCGTTGGGTAGCCCCTTGGCCACCTCGACCATTTTCCGTTTGACGTTGCCGATCACCTCGTCGGCGTTTTCACCGTAGCGCATCACCACGATGCCACCAACGGCCTCGCCCTGCCCGTTCAGATCGAAGATGCCGAGCCGCGTTTCGCCCGTCATCTGCACCGTTGCCACGTCGGCCACCCGCACCGGCACGCTGCCCTCGGTCTTGAGGGAGATGTTCTGAATCTCCTCGATGGATTGCAGGTAGCCCGACGTTTTGATGATGTAGCCGATG
The DNA here is from genome assembly GCA_038248175.1 of Cytophagales bacterium. Taxonomy (GTDB): domain Bacteria; phylum Bacteroidota; class Bacteroidia; order Cytophagales; family Spirosomataceae; genus Spirosoma. The sequence continues at coordinate 4,708 of JBBRUB010000036.1, forward strand.
CCGCTCAGCTCGAACTTGCGCCCGCCCGCTTCGTTGTTGTTGGCCCGGACGGCCCCGATGACCTGCGGCACCGACAGGCCGTAGTAGGTTAGTTTATTTGGGTCGAGCGTGACCTGATACTGCTTCTGAAACCCGCCGAATGACGCAATTTCGGCCACGCCCGGTACGGTTTGCAGGCCAAATTTGACGTACCAGTCCTGCACCGCCCGCTGCTCGCCGAGGTCCATGCCGGACGCGTTGAGCGTGTACCAGAGAATATGGCCGACGCCCGTGCCATCGGGACCCAGCGTCGGCACGGCCCCGTCGGGCAGCAGCCGGGCCGCGTAGTTGAGCCGCTCCAGTACCCGCTCCCGCGCCCAATACACATCCGTGTTGTCGTCGAAGATGATGTAAACGAAACTCATGCCGAACATGGAGGTGCCGCGCACGTACTTGACCTGGGGCAGCCCCTGCAGATTGGTAACGAGCGGGTAGGTAATCTGGTCTTCAATGAGCTGCGGGGCGCGGCCCATCCACTCGGTGAAGACGATCACCTGATTCTCCGAGAGGTCGGGAATCGCGTCGATTTTACTCGTGCGCACCGAATATACCCCCCAGCCGAACAGCCCGGCGGCCAGCAGCAGCACGATGAAGCGGTTACGCAGCGAAAATTTTATCAGCCCCTCAATCATACTTGTCTCGGTTTACAGCCTCGGTTGTTGACGGGCGACCCACAAAATAAGCCGCCCTGTTCAGGCGGCTTATCAACGACGAAGTCCGGTCCGTTACGACAAGATTTCGGCTTTGTAGCCTGCCTGCTGAACGGCCTGTTGAACGGCAGTGGCCGCTACGCCCTGCGTTTTTACCGTCAGCACTTTATTGGGGTTCTGCGTATCGACCTGCCAGTTACCGGCGCCAACTGATTCGTTGAGATACGGCGTTACGGCTGCCACGCAGCCCTCACACTTGATATTGGTCTTGAGTTTGATCGTTTCCATAGCGTTTGCTCTTTAGTCTGGTTGTTGAACAAATTTCGCCACTAAACGACCCGATTCCGTTACACAATTCCCGCCCGGCTTAGCAACATTTCTGCGTCATCAAATCCAGTCCAGCGGGTTGCGGTCCGTACTGGTCTGATTGCGGTACGTGGCCGGAGTCAGGCCCGTGATCTGCTTAAACTGATTGGTCAGATATGCTGCGCTGCTGTAACCAAGTTGCCCGGCAATTTCACTGATGGTCAGTTCATTGTAGCTCAATAACTCTTTGGCCCGCTCGATGCGCTGCATGATCCAGAATTTCTCGATGGTTAGGTTCTCCGTGCTGGAAAATAAATGGCTCAAATGGGCGTAATCCAGTCCGATCTGCGTGGACAGATAATCTGACAGCGTAATGTGCAACTCGGCAATTCGTCCGCTCTGAATCAGGTCGATGATGAGCGTTTTGATTTGATTGACCACCCGCGCAGTTTTGTCGGTGAGCAGGGTAAAGCCGTGCTGTTCGAGGGCCGGGCCAATCCGGGCCAGGTCTGCCAGCACGCTATCGACAACGACCCGGCCCAGTTCAATCTCTCGAATCGAATAGCCTAATTGGTCCAGTTCATGGCGCACTACCCAAATACAGCGGTCGCACACCATGTTCTTGATAAAGAGTTCCTGTTGAGCCATCGGGTTTGCGTAGTCCCCAAACAGCCCGTAAGCCGTTTGGGGCATGGTGGGACCTTAGATTTCTTCCTTCACCGAGCCGCAGGTGAGCATTTTGTTGCCGTAGTACGGATTACGGACTTCTTTGTTATCGCTTAGCCACGACGCCTTGACCATCGGGCAGTATTGCACGTAGCTTTTGGCGGGTTTGGTGGCTTTGACCAGCGTGATCATGCTGGCCGACAACGTCTCGAACTGCTTGCGCTGCGCGGCCACGTCGGTGGTCTTGCTGATGGCCGTTGCGGTGGTCTTCGCGGTGGTCAGGGCTTTTTTATCGGCAGCGGGCAGTTTGGCGGCATCCACTTTATTGAGCGCGGTTACTAAGGCCGTTGCGGTGGTTTTGGTTTTGGCCGCGTCGGTACTGACAAGAGCATCTTTAACGCCGTAGTAGGCTGTCAGGGCCGGGGCGGTTTGGGCATAACTAACGGCTGATAACAGCGTGAGGGCCAGCGCGGCCAGCGAGAATCGAATCGTTTTCATTGGTTTACAGAAGTTAACTGGGTGAAACATAAATTAAGCACAGCCCCAGGTAGCGGTGCGTTTTACGGATGCGAAGGTGCCAGGTGCGGTTCATTTATTATGGAATGCACTCATAGTAGCGTTTAGTAGTTGAGGACGATGCCGTTCGGTTTTTTTCCTACTGCGATGTCGTTGATTTTAGTGCGCTTCACGACGTCCACGACTGATACCGTAGCGGCTCCCTGATTGGTGACGTAAGCCGTTAACCCGTCTTTGGTGAATGCAATGGCATGGGCATCCAGTCCGGTTGTGACCTCGCCCATTTTCATCCAGGCATTGTTCATACGCTCGAAAATCACCACTTTGTTGCCCGTGCCAGCCTGGCTTACCCAGAGTTCATTGCGGGTGGAGTTGTAGGCAGCGTAGCCCGGCATGAAGCCCAGTTTGATGGTTTCCGACACGGTCAGCGTAGCTACGTCAATGACACTAACAGTCTGTCCCTTTTCATTATCAACGTACATTTTTCCGTCGGTACCCGGCCAGGCACCCACCGGGTCGTCGCCGACCGGAATCGTCTTCACGACCGATTTACTGGCTACGCTGATCACCGAAACCGTATTGCTCATGCCGTTCGCCACAAACGCATACAGTCCATTGGCCGACATGGTGACTTCGGCGGGTTCCATACCTACGGCAATGGTTTTTTTGAGGGCCATCGTTGCCGCGTCGTACACCAGCACTTTCCCAGCCATGTCCATCTGTGACGTCCAGAGTTCAGTGCCGTCGGGTGTAAATACGGCGTTATGATTCATGACCGGTGTTGGCTGGTTGGTCATCGTTGCGCCCGTTTTTGCATTTACAACGAGTATCCGTCCACTCATTCCGGCCATGCCACCCGCGTGACCCGCGCTCAGGTCCATGCCGGGTACGCCGATGCTGAGTTTAGTGCCGTCGGGCGAGCGGTAAATGTGATGCGGCCACATGACCATATCAGTCATTGACATCCCCGAATGCCCGCCCGACGCGGCCCCGAACGAGATGGTTTCTTTGACCTGCTGCGTAGCCAGATCAATGACTGAGAGGCCATTCCCCTCCGCATTGACCACGTAGGCCGCCGGATAGTTGATGGCCAGTTCAGGCTGCATACTGCTCGTATGGTCCATATTCATACACCCTGACAAAAGCAAAAGGAACAGGGGCAACAGGGGCGCGACCGCGCGGCTAACTAAAGTCTTCATGGTGAATTAGCATTTATACGGATGGATAATGACAAATCTGTGTGACTGTGGCAAGACGAAAGCCTTGCGTACGAGGGAACAAAAGAAAATGCAATGCAGTGGATTGAACGCCTGAATACCCGCCAACCAGGGTGGGCAAGCCCAGCCGTCAGCGAGTAATGTATCAGCGAAAGTGGCTCAGATAAGCCAGGTACAGAGGGAAATGAGCCGATACCGACCGGTTCGGGGCAGCGGATCGTCAGCGAGTGTAGTACTCGCTGAAAGCACGTCGGTGGGTGCCATGGCAGCCAACAGCAGACGGAACGTGGGATTGGGAATAAACCCGGCGGGTTGCGGGGCGGTAACCGACACGTGACCGGCAACGAAGCTACTCACGTCGAGGTGCTGGTACGACAGGATGGTTTTGCAGCAGGGCATTTTCCTGAGCGCGTGTTCACCCGCAACGGGTTCAGGCGTCTCGTCGGACGGACAGGACTTTGCGCACGGGGTCGATACGGCCAGCAACGATTTGGTGTGCCCCCGCATCATACACCAGTGTTCGACCATGCCAAAACCTGTACTGCTCAGCAAGACCATCAGGGCCTGCGAGAAGCAAATAAGGCGGAAAAAAAGGCGGGTGGTCTGCATGGGTTTCATGTCAACGGCAGCAAAGATAACGGGGAGAACAGGGGAATGCATTATAGGATTAGGCAGCGTCCTTACAAAATTTAGACCAAATCGCCCGTTTTGCCCGGCTTCGGACCGCTCTGCCTGTGCTACCCGGTAAGCAGCATAACCTGCCGGTTTACAAGCGGTTATTGCCTGTAAACCGAACCCCTGATACGTATGGCTCATCCGGCAGCCCCCACAAATCCGCATCGGGCTTGCGGGGATTTCTCGACTCCATACCCCGGCCTATCATCACAATTTCATAGTCAGCAGACAATGATTGAACCCAGCAGACGAAACCTGATTGAGGACTTATCCATGCGTTTGTTAAAGCGGGCGGACTCACTCGACGTTTTCCCAACCCCTGTTGATCGACTTATCACAATCGCCGATTTGGTGCTGCGTGGTGAGCTGGACCTGCTTAATGAACCGCGAACGTCGCTGCCAGTCAGACTCCGGGATGGGTGGGGCAGGCTGCGCCGGTTGACGGGCCGATCCCCGGCACTGGTTCATCTGGATCTGGCCGATTTGCCTCCCCAGAAAAACTTGCTATCCAGACACAATCCGGCATACCCCGCCCGCGCCAGGGCCAGCGCATACGGCGGTTTCTGCATTTCTTTCCTGCCTTGTACAAACTCTTCTTTACCTACTTCATACTGGCCAAAATGCGAGTGATTGAACAGAACGACCGGAAGTTTGCCGGTATAGTGTTTGGGCCGGGTAAAATAAGCGGGTACCTTTTCCAGCCCGTTAATATCCATCAGGAGCTTTTCGGTAATCAGTTCGTCAGTTTCCTGCGTAGAAACGATAACGACGCTTAGCGGCTGGTGCCGGTCGGGGAGTTTACCCAGCAGGTTATATAACGCTTTGCGCTGCCTGTCTTTTTTCATTCTGGACGTTGGAAAAGGGCTGGAGTTTACCCGATCGACCGTTGGTGAAGGAGCCGCCGGAAAGGCCGTCCGGGCAGTCCCGGCTGGTAAAGACAGCAGGATGATAAGGGGAACAACTATGCCTGATAGCCGCCACGTGGGAACCATATTGATTAACGTTTTAACGAACGAAAGTGATTCGGTAAAATGGTCTGAGGTGCGTTTGTGTACAGGTCTGGCCCGTTCTGTATAAACGACTGATGGTATGAAAACTACCTGTCGTCTTTTTGTGCAAGATTATGCCGTAGTATCGCTTTGCAGAATCGTACCGCTCAAACTCGTAGTATGGCCCTGAGACAGGTATTATTTCAGCCCGCTTTCATGCGTTTAGTCTTGATGCCTATTTTCTCTGTCTCATTGGCCCGCAACAGGTTCAGGACAATCTTGCGAACCGCCGATAAGTTCTGATCATTGTACCCCGTTCGAATTTGTGAATGGGTGTTGAATAAGTTATCATGTAAGGAACAGATTGTTAGATTGGTGTTAGTTTTGCTGATATAGCTTATCCAACCCGATACGTTTTAGATGATTTCGTTGACACCCTATGTGCAACCGCTTACGGCCAAAACAGCTGCTCACTTGTTGCGCCGGGCCACGTTTGGGCCAACACAGGCTGAGATTACCGCGTTTACGGGCCTTACCGCGCAGCAGGCGGTGCAGCAGCTCATCAGCAACGCTATATATGCCCCCCCGCCCCCGGTCGATCTGGACGAGAACAGCCCCACCGCCGGCCAACCGTACATTAGCCTGCCCTTCAACAACGACCGTAGTTTTTTTCTGGGCCACTACCTGCGACTCTGGTGGCTGGGGCTAATGACGGCGCAGACTACACCCCCCACACTGCTCGAAAAGCTGGCCCTGTTCTGGCAAAATCACTTCGTAACCACCCGGACTATTGTAGAAGATTACCGGTTCCTGTTCCGGTATATGCAGCTCATTCGGAGCAGCGCACTTGGCAATTTCAGGACCTTTGTCAAAGACATCACCAAAGACCCGGCCATGCTGCGGTATCTCAATGGCGACGAAAACCAGGCAGGGAAGCCTAACGAAAACTACGGGCGCGAACTCCAGGAACTCTTTACGGTAGGCGTGGTTGACCCCGACGGTAACAAAAACTACACGGAAGACGACGTGAAGGCTGCCGCCAAAGTGCTGACGGGCTGGGGCCATACCAACTTCAACGCCAATGGTTCTACCACCATCGGCACGACGTTTACCGACAGCCTGCACGACAGCACCAATAAAACGTTTTCGGGGCATTACAACAACACCGTTATTACGGGCCGGGCAGTGTCCAGTCCCGGCACGATGTCGGCGGGCGAGGCTGAACTGGCCGATCTCGTCAATATGTTGCTGGCTCACCCGCAGTGCGGGCTCTTCATCTGCCGCAAACTGTACCGCTGGTACGTCAATCAAAACATCACAGCCGATGCCGAAACCAACGTAATTGTGCCGTTGGCTGCGTTTTTCGTCAGCCCCGTCAATAACTTCGCCATTGAATCGGTAGTGACGAAACTGCTGATGAGTCAGGCGTTTTTCGACGCGGCCAACGCCGGAGCCATTGTGAAGTCGCCCGCCGATCTGGTGGTGGGAGCCATGCGCTTTTTCAACCAACCCCTGCCCAATGCCCTCACCGATTATACGGCGTTCTATAAGTACACCAATTTTATGTACTACCAGATGAACGACATGCAGATGGGATTGGTCGATCAGCCGTCGGTCTTTGGTCATGAGGCTTACTATCAGACGGGTTTCTCCAAACTCTGGATTAATACCACCACCATTGGCATTCGGAGTAGCCTGACCGATGCGTTCATCTGGCGGTGGCTCGTAGTGAAACCCGGCTACAAAATGGGTATTGACCTGCTGGCCTGGGCCGCAAGTCTGCAACCTAACTTTGCTAACCCCGCCGGTACGCCGTCCATCACCTGCGAACAGATACTGGCCGGACTCACGAAGAACCTGTTTGCGGCCGATCTGACGCTGAGTCAGCAGGATTTTCTAATCGATACCATCATGATGCAGGGTATTCCGCGCCTATCCTGGACGTTTGAGTGGAACAAATACCGTACTGACCCCACCAATGGCGGTGATCGATACTCCGTCCTGTGGCGACTGCAGAATCTGATGAAATTCATGCTCCGCATGGCGGAGTACCATATTTTATGAAACGACGCGATTTTCTTACGGCGGCTTCGGCCAGTTTACTGCCCGTTATGCTCGATGGCTTCGGGCTGCGGGCTATGAACCGGCAATCGGCTCTGGTGCAGTCGCTGTTGCAAACGTCGGCCATAAACACGGACCGGGTGCTGGTGATGGTCTATCTCAACGGGGGTAACGACGGGCTGAATACGGCTATTCCACTCGATCAACTATCGCAATACAATGCCCTGCGTAGCAATATTGCCATTCCGCAGAACAAAATACTGACGCTGGACGGTACCCCCGCCACCGGGTTTCACCCGGCCATGACCGGGATGCGCAACCTCTACAACGACGGTAAACTGACGATGCTGCACTCGGTAGCGTACCCCAACCCCGACCAGAGCCACGCCCGCTCTACCGATATC
>JBBRUB010000037.1:0-11899 GCA_038248175.1 Cytophagales bacterium
ATGACTTCGGTAACGAGCAGTTTACCGTTGTTCTCGTAAGTTCTCCGGTCGAAGTTCAGACCCAGCCGCCCGGTCGATACGTCGGTGTTGGTACGGGGGGCGCCCACGCCGGAGTGCGATGCGTTTAGTTCGCCCACCATCAGGTTCAACACCCGGCGCAGTTCGTCAGGGGTGCGGCTGCCGGCAGCTAATGGCTCGTATTGTTGGCGAATGGCGGGCCAGTCTGCGCCGTGAAAGGTGGAATCGTAAAAGCCTTTGTTCTGAATATCCCACGCCTGAGTAAACACTACGCTTTTTTCGGTGTCGAAATCAACGTCCATTTCGGCGGTGACGGCCAGCATCTTCGGTTCCCGCTTCTCCAGCGAAACCGACTGTATTTTCCCGTCTTCAAGGTAAAACACGTCTTTCGCGTCGGCGGTAAACTGTGCATCGCTTTTGCTGCCCGTTGTAGTGGTAAGCTGTTTGGCAACGGGTTTGGCAGATTTTGTTTCGTCGAGCGAGTAGGTGTACAGATTTTCCTGCCCAGCCACACTGCCAATGAGCAACAGCGTTTTGCCGTCTTTGCTGATGATTTGCTCATCAACCTCAAAGCCAACAGGCAACATACTGAGTCGCTGCCGAATACCGTCGAACACAACGTTGGTTTCCTTATCCGGCTTCGTAGCCGTAGCGACCGTATCGCGGGGTGTCTGCTTTTTGTCTTTGGCCGGGAGAGTGGGTGTTGGTGCGACGGTTTTGGGCGTTTCTTCGTTGAACAAATCCCGGAACTGATCTTCGCGGAATTTAGGCAGTTTCGGAATCAGGTCAACGCGGGCCAGTTGTGCCACTTCGGTGCGCTGCGTCGTGCTAAACAGGATGTACGTGCCGTCGGGACTCCAGCTCACGTTACCACCGGAGGTGTTGGCCAGAAAACTAACCGGTTTAGCTTCGCCCCCCGCTGCCGGTACGACCCACACATTGCGGAAGTTTTTTGTGCCATAGGCCGTAAATGCCACCCATTTGTTGTCCGGCGACCATACTACCGTCCCCGTCCGGGCCAGCGGTGGACGACCCAGAAATCCTTTGTGCAGCAGCTTATCCTTCTTCGTAGCCAGCGTCATCACCCGCAACTCCTGCCCGTTTCGCAGAAACACTACTGACTTGCCATCTGGCGACACCACCGGTGAACTGTCATCGAGGGGCGAGTCGGTCAGGCGGGTTTCGGTATTGGTCGCGAAATCATACTGGTAGAGGTTTCCCATGCCGTCGCGGGTGCTGACATAGATCAGGCTGCGGCTACTGGGCAGCCACGCCACCTGCGACTCTACCGCCGGGCTGTTGCTGATGCGTACCGCGTCGCCCCCGTCCTTCGCCGATGCGGCAAATACCTCGCCGTGCGCTGTGAATGCTACTTTCTTGCCATCGGGCGAGAGGGCCAAATCACGAAATTGGCTGGTCAGTTTCAGATGCTCGACTGATAAACCCGCAGCCGAACCCCGCAACCGGATGGGGACCGGCGCGGCCTGTTTTGTGGCTACGTCATACCGCCAAATCTGAAAATTCCGCTCAAACACAAGCGATTGCCCGTCGTGGGTAATGGCAGGCCAAAGCACCCGTCCATCGGTGAAATTGGTCAGCATGACGGGTTTTGCAGTGCCGGCTATGTTCCAGATATTCTGGTTGCCGTTGCGGTCCGAGACGTAGTACATCGATTGCGCTTCGGGCCCCCAGAGTGGCCAGAGTTCTTTGGCTCCGCCTTCTGTCACGCGCTCGTAAATAGGTTTCTCCCCTTTTTTGAGATCGATTTTCGTAGTCCAGATTTCGGTTTGGTCGATATGGCTGCTGCCCTTCCGCCACCACTGCGACGATGCCATGCCCCGCGCGGAAAACGCCATCGTACTACCATCGGGCGAGGGGACGCCGTAAAACTCGTTGGCGTAGCGGTCGGCAGAAACGGGCATCGGCGTGCCCCCCGTAACGGCCACCCGATACAGGTCGTTCATCCCCGCAATGTCGCGGCTTGCGGACTGAAAATACACCAGCTTCTCATTGGCCGACCAGCCCGTTGGCGTTTCGGCTCCGTCGTCATACGTCAGCCGTTTAAGGTCGCCGGTTTTGAGGGTGAGCAGGTAAATATCGCCATTGCCGGAGCGGGTCGAACCGAAGGCCAGGTACTTGCCGTCGGGCGAGTATAGCGGACGGAATTCGTTATCGGCGTGGGCTATGAGCAGCCGCGCTTCGCCCCCTGCCACCGGAACCGTCCAGATATCGCCCCCGGACACAAACGCAATTTCGCGCCCATCGTGGGAGATGCTTGGTTCAGCAAAAACAGACTGGGGCGTTGGTTTAGGCGTTTGCGCCAGAACAGCCGGGCTGATGCCGGAAGTTAACAGGAGAAGACCGGCCAATAGGCGGGCAGTCGGGGAAAGGAGCATCGTGTTGACGGAGCAGTTAGTTTTGGTTGAAGGAACGTATCGGGTGTGAATTTCCCGGTTCGCCACAACATTACCAACTGCGCTCTCGAATCAACGCTATTTTATTTAGTTGGCCTTTTTTGTCATGCTGACGTAGGAAGCATCTCTATTGCTGGTAAACCTTAGTTATTCATAGAGGTGCTTCCTACGTCAGCATGAAAAAAAAGACCACTAAAAAGGTGGCATCCTGCTTAGCCGCCCGCTTTCTTTGCTTTATAGCCCTTACCTGTAAGCCAGGTCAGCACTTTATCGCGGTGGTCACCCTGCACCAAAACTTCGCCGTCTTTAGCCGCTCCACCTGCGCCACAGGCGGCTTTGAGTTGCTTGCCGAGGTCAGTCAGGTCAGCATCCGTGCCGACAAAGCCCCGCACGGTGGTTGTGACTTTATTGCCTCCCTGCTTCACGAGCCAGATTTTCAGGTTTTGCTGCGCCGGGGGGGGTGTATCCGCTTTTGGTACGTCATTGGCCTGATAGGCGTAATCCGGGTTGGTAGAGTAAATAACTCCACTGGCGTTCCGGCTGATGGCGTTGGCTTTCTTGCTCATGGTACTTTGTAAGTTGAGTTGCGCACAGCACGGGGGTAGCTACTACATCCGCCGAAGCACTACCCGCTGCAGGTTGTCAATGGCGTAACTGCTAACACTATTGGGGGCATCGGGTAGTTGTTTTCCTGACGTAACCTCAAAAATGAGTTCATCATTACGCAGTTCGTAGCTGGCTGTGAGTAGTATGCCTTCTACGGAGAACACATTGTACAATTTATTGCCAACGAGGTAGTTAACGAGTTGAGTACCTTCTCCCTCGTCGGTCAGGTAGATGCCTTTCTCCGGGTCTTTGATTTTAAGTGTGTAGTCTTTCACCATGGGTAGTTTGGCCGACAGGTATTCCGTTTTCCATGTCAGTACGCCGGGCTTGCTGGTAGGAGCAATGGTAAGTCGGACTGCTACGCTATCCACAAAATTTTTCTGCCGGTATATCTGCATCATACCCGACCAAGTGCCGTGCCACTGAACGGGTAATTGCGCCAGCACGGGTTCATGCCATCCGAGAGCAAATAAGAATAACACTATAAGAAGTAAGCGGGTCATAACAAATCTAAAAGTTAGGTTTTCAAAAAGACAGCAATGGTAAACCGTCTGCCGGGTTAAAATTACCCTGCCCAGTTTTCGCGGTCCAGGCTGCGGTATTGAATGGCTTCGGCAAGGTGTTCGATGCGAATTTCGTTGGTTCCGGCGAGGTCGGCAATGGTGCGCGACACTTTTAGGATGCGGTCGTAGGCGCGGGCCGACAAACCGAGCCGTTCCATCGCCGTTTTGAGCAACGCCCGGCCCGCATCGCTGATTTCGCATAGTTCCTTTACCATCTGTGAGGGCATCATGGCGTTGGAGTAAATGCCCGGACTATCGGCAAACCGCGCCGTTTGAACGTCCCGCGCCCGGATAACCCGTGCGCGGATGGATTCACTGGTTTCGGATGGTCGATTGGCCGTCATCTGATCGAACGAAACGGGCGTTACCTCTACGTGCAAATCGATACGGTCGAGGAGCGGGCCGCTGATTTTGGCTAAGTATTTCTGCACCACGCCCGGCCCGCAGACGCATTCTTTTTCGGGGTGATTGTAGTAGCCACACGGGCAGGGATTCATGCTGGCGATGAGCATAAAACTCGCCGGAAATTCCACCGCCCACTTCGCCCGTGAGATGCTTACTTTCCGGTCTTCGAGCGGCTGCCGCATCACCTCCAGCGCTGACCGCTTGAACTCCGGTAACTCATCCAGAAACAACACCCCGTTGTGCGCTAAAGAAATCTCGCCCGGTTGTGGAAAACTACCCCCGCCCACCAGGGCCGCGTCGGAAATAGTATGGTGTGGCGACCGGTAAGGCCGGGCCGCAATCAACTGGGCGCGGGTGCCGAGTTTACCCGCTACCGAGTGGATTTTGGTAGTCTCCAGAGCTTCCTGCAAACTCAGGGGTGGCAGGATACTGGGCAGGCGTTTGGCGAGCATGGTTTTACCCGCGCCCGGTGGTCCAATCATAATAACGTTGTGCCCCCCGGCAGCGGCAATTTCCATTGCCCGCTTAATGTTCTCCTGCCCCTGCACGTGCGAAAAATCGGCTTCGTAGGCATTCACCTGCGTCATAAACAAATCGCGGGTGTCGGTCGTGAGCGGATCAATATCTTTTTTGCCCTCGAAAAACTCGGCGGCATCCTGCAACGTCTCGACGCCGATAATATCCAGACTATTGACAATGGCCGCTTCCTGCGCATTCTCAACGGGCAGCACAAATCCTTTGAAACCCTGTTTACGCGCTTCGATGGCAATGGGCAACACGCCTTTGATGGGGCGCAGCCGCCCGTCGAGTGAGAGTTCGCCCATGATGACGTAATCTTCGAGGTTGCGTTTGGGGCCAAGCTGTTCGGACGATTGCAGGACACACAGCGCGATGGGCAGATCATAAGACGACCCTTCTTTGCGAATGTCGGCGGGGGCGAGGTTGACCACGATTTTCTGGCGGGGCATCCGGTAGCCGAGGTGCTTGAGCGACGCTTCGACGCGTTGTTCGCTTTCTTTCACGGCACTATCAGGCAGGCCGACCATGAAAAAATGCAGCCCCTGCCCAACGGTTACTTCAATCGTGATGATGGTTGCATTGACCCCGAAAACGGCCCCGCCGAACGTTTTGGCTAACATAGAGTTACGTGAATTTTTATGGTCGTGACAAATGTCAAAGCTACGGAAGGCCGGTGCAACAAAAAAACCGGTTCGGAATGATAAATCAGCCGGTCGATTTATGAAGCTGTTGTAAGATGTAGCCTAGACCTCCCGGTCCGGTAGCCGTAAGGCTAACACTGTAGCGCGTTTCTTAGCCTTACGGCTACCGGACCGGGAGGTCGGAATGCCGCATCACTGGGCTACAAAAAGCGTAACAAAAGCAGAAGAAAATCCCCATTTGCTACTTTTGGTGATTCTTCAGTTATCAAATCACGAAACCCAGATTAAGCAGTTGGTCAGTTTTTGTCATGCTGACAAAAACTGACTTTTAAATACCATCTAAACTAGTTCAACCCATCCAGCCATGTCAAAATCGACCTGTTTTATCGTTTCGCTGAGTTGCGCTCTACTGGCGAATTCTCTGTTTGCCCAATCGTCAACCCCCATCACGGTGGCGTCGTATAACCTACGCTACAACACCCAAAACGATGGCGTGAACGCCTGGCCAAACCGGAAAGAAAACGTGAAAGCCCTGATTCAGTTTCATGACTTCGACCTGTTTGGCACGCAGGAAGGGCTGCGCGGCCAACTGGACGATATTGCCGAATTACCCGACTACGCATTTCTGGGCGCGGGCCGAGACGATGGTAAAACGGCGGGCGAACACTCGGCCATTTTCTATCGAAAAAGCCGCTTTAACGTCATGCAGTCGGGTAATTTCTGGCTGAGCGAAACGCCTGACAAACCCGGTAAAGGCTGGGACGCTACGTGTTGCAACCGTATCTGCTCATGGGCCAAATTCGCCGACCAGACCACCGGAAAATCGTTCTTTTTCTTCAGCGTCCACTTCGATCATCAGGGCGTAGTGGCCCGGCGTGAATCGGGTAAGCTGATGGTGCAGGAAATCAAAAAAATCGCCGGAAACACCCCGGTTATCCTGGTCGGCGATTTCAACTCAACCCCCGACACCGAGCAAATAAAAACCATTCAGTTGCTACTACCCGATACGTATGCCGTGACAAAAACGCCCCCCTACGGCCCGGTGGGAACCTTCAGTGGCTTCAAGTTCGACGCGCCGTTCAAAGACCGCATCGACTATGTTTTTGTCAGTAAGCAGTTCGACGTGCTGAAATACGGCGCCCTGACCGATGCCAAAGAGCAGCGTTACCCATCTGACCATCTGCCAGTTATGGCCAAAGTGGTGCTGAAATAGACGATTGGATTTGTACGTCCTATTCGTCTCCTTCTTCCATCGGTCTTTCGGCGATGCGTAGTTTTGCAGAGCGGGCGCGGGGGTTGCGGGCTACTTCGTCGGGCGTGGCTTCGATGGGTTTGCGGGTGATGGACTGCAGCGGCTTAATCTCGTTGCCGTACAAATCCTTCTCGACTTCGCCCTGAAATTTACCTTTGTTGATGAAGTTCTTCACCAGCCGGTCTTCGAGCGAATGGTATGCCATGACCACCAGCCGCCCGCCTGGCTTCAGGACGTCGGGTACCTGCTCCAGGAACTCCTCCAGCGCGGTCAGTTCTTCGTTCACTTCGATGCGTAACGCCTGAAAAACCTGCGCGAAATACTTGTTCTCCTTGCCGCGCGGAGCAAACCGCTGCAACGCATTTTTTAGGTCGCTGATGGTGTTGAGCGGGCTGTTGGCGCGGGCCGATACAATGGCCCCGGCAGCGGTGCGGGCGTTGGTAATCTCGCCGTACATGCCCAGAATCCGGTGCAGGTCGGTGGCCGCATATTCGTTCAGTACCTCGCGGGCGGTACGGTCGGCCTGCTGATTCATGCGCATATCGAGGTCGGCGTCGAAGCGGGTCGAGAAACCGCGCTCCGGCGTGTCAATCTGGTGCGACGAAATGCCGAGGTCGGCCAGAATGCCATCCACCTGCTCGGCCCGGTACAGTCGCATATAGCGTTTCAGATTTCGGAAATTGCTGGCCACGAAGGTCAGGCGCGGGTCGTCTATGGCCTGGGCCTGGGCGCGGGCGTCGGCGTCCTGGTCGAAACCGAACAGCCGCCCCGGTCCGTCGGGTCCGGGCGCGAGCTGGCGCAGGATTTCGCGGCTGTGGCCACCCCCGCCAAACGTAACATCGACGTAGGTGCCGCCGGGTTGCAGGTTCAGCCCGTCGATGCAGGGCTGGAGTAAAACGGGGTCGTGGTAATTGGTTGCCATTCAGAAACTAACCCGTGCGGGTAGTCGTTGTTTTCATGCTTTCGCACGACGATATTACACAATGAAAAAAAATATTCTGTTCGTTTTCGCTTCGTTCATAATCTTAGTAACCGCCTGCTCTCAATCGTCAGACCCTGCCACCGTGCAGCCCGGTCAATACCGCGCTGTGTTGCAGACGCCGGGTGGTGAGTTGCCTTTTGGTCTCGATATTCAGACCACTGCCAGCAAGCCCGGCACGTACACGGTCTTCGCCATTAACGGTTCCGAGCGACTGCCGCTTGATTCGGCCCGTGTGGAGGGCGATTCGCTGCGGATTTCGGCGGGGCTATTCGAGTCAGAACTAATTGCAAAGATAGACGGGAATACGCTGCGGGGCCAATGGCGACGCCACCGCACCCCCGACGAAGTAGTTACACTGCCTTTTGAAGCAACATTGGGCTATGATTATCGCTTCGCGAAAGAAGACAAACCCGCCGGGGCCAACCTGACCGGTACGTGGGCGGCCAATTTCAACGATACCACGGGCCGGGTTGATACGGTCAACGCGGTCGGTATTTTCAAGCAAACCGGCAATCAAATCAGCGGTACGTTTCTGACGCCCACCGGCGATTATCGGTACTTAGCCGGTAACGTCGTTGGCGACAGTCTGCTGCTGTCCTGTTTTGATGGGTCGCACGTGTTTCTGTTCAAGGCAAAGCACGACGCCGAAACCAATACGCTGACGGGTGGTTTCTGGGCGGGTGCGTCCTACTATGAACCGTGGTCGGCCCGGCTCGACCCCAACGCCAAACTCCCCGACCCGGCCAGCCTGACGTACCTAAAACCCGGCAGCAAAACGCTAAACGTCTCCTTCCCCGAACCAAACGGCAACGTTGTTTCGCTCAGCGACCCGCGTTTTACCGGTAAGGTGACGGTAGTACAGATTCTGGGAACGTGGTGTCCAAACTGTATGGACGAGACCAACTTTCTCAGCCCGTGGTACAGGAAAAACCGCAGCAGGGGCGTCGAGGTATTGGGTTTGGCGTTTGAGCGGTCGGCGGAGATGGCCGTATCAGGACCGAAGATTGAGCGGATGAAACAACGCTTTGCCATTGACTACCCCGTTCTGTTGGCCGGTAGCAGCGAGAAAGATGAAGCCAGCAAAGCCCTGCCCGACCTAAACGCCGTTGTTGCCTTTCCCACCACGATTGTCATCGACAAAAAAGGGCAGGTACGTAACATCCACACCGGCTTTAGCGGCCCCGGCACCGGTAAATTCTACGACCAATACGTCAGCGAATTCAACCGGCTGATTGATAAACTGGTCGCAGAGAAATAGAATAGTCTACAGATACGAAAAGGCCCGATAACCTTGTGATTACCGGGCCTTTTATGTTGACAATTACAGAGATTACATATTTATCGCCCGGTTATCCGTTGCGGCTAAGCAGGCTTCTTTGAACGCTTCGGTGTAGGTCGGGTGCGCGTGCGACATCCGGCTGATGTCCTCGGCAGAGGCCCGAAACTCCATCGCTACCACGGCTTCGGCAATTATGTCGGCGGCACGGGGGCCAATGATGTGAACGCCCAGAATCTCATCGGTTTCTTTGTGCGCCAGCACCTTTACCAAGCCGTCGATGTCCATGCTGGCCCGTGCCCGGCCAAGAGCCTTGAACGGAAACGAACCGGTTTTGTAGGGAATGCCTTCCTGCTTCACTTCTTCTTCGGTATAGCCCACTGCTGCCACTTCGGGCCAGGTATAGACCACGTTCGGAATCAGTCGGTAATGGATATGCGGCTTCTGACCGGCAATGGTTTCGGCAATGAACGTACCTTCTTCTTCCGCTTTGTGCGCCAGCATTGCCCCCCGGATTACGTCGCCGAGGGCGTAGATGTGCGGTACGCTCGTGCGGAGGTAGCTGTCCACCTCAACTTTGCCCCGGTCGTCGGTTTTCAGTCCGGCGGCTTCGAGGTTCAGGCCGTCGGTGTAGGGCTTGCGCCCAACCGAAACTAAGCAATAGTCGGCTTTGAGGGTAATTTGTTTCGGTCCGTCGCCACGGCCGTCCGGGGTATCAACGCTTACCACTACTTCGTCGCCAGTGTTTTCGACCTTCGTGACTTTGTGGTTGAAGTAGAAATCGGCACCGAGTTTTTTGATGGCTTTCTGGAGTTCCTTACCCATCGTCTTATCCATCGTCGGAATCATCGAATCGGCAAACTCTACAAACGACACCTTCGACCCCAGCCGCGCATAGACCGAGCCGAGTTCGGCCCCAATTACGCCCGCGCCGATGATAACCATACTCTTCGGTACCTGCTCCAGCGTCAGGGCTTCGGTAGAGGTGATCACCCGCTTTTTGTCGATGGGCATCGACGGGAACGACATCGGTTTGGAACCGGTGGCAATGACGATGTTCTTGCCTTTGATGGTTTCTTCACCTCCGTCATTCTTCGCGATTTTCACCGTATTCGCATCCACGAACGAACCGAGTCCGTAGAAGGTATCGATCTTATTTTTCTTCATCAGAAACGCCACGCCTTTGGTCGTCTGGTCCACGACCTCCTGCTTGCGATGAATCATCTGCGGCATATCAACCGCCAGATTGTCGAGTTTAATACCATGCTCGGCAAAGGTATGGGCCGCGTTGTGGTAGTGTTCCGACGAGTCGAGTAGGGCTTTGGATGGAATGCAGCCGACGTTCAGGCAGGTACCACCCAGCGTCGGGTATTTTTCGATGATGGCCGTTTTTAGACCGAGTTGCGCGCAGCGGATGGCTCCCGTATAGCCACCCGGCCCCGAACCAATGATAATTACGTCGTATTCCATTTTTTCTATGTTCAGCGTTTTGTGTTCCAGGTTCAGGGTTTCCGATTCAACATCGGCGGAAACCCTGAACGGTCAAGTGAATAACCAGGAAAAGAGCATTACGGGTGCAAATTTGGTTCAGAAACTGGTTCGCCAAACCGATTTCCTGAAAAACGTGTTGGGGTTCGGTAATGCCGTACCAAGCGGCTACCTGCTGTATCCTACTATGCGCGCTGTTCTTCCCGTTTTTCTGTCCTGTCTGCTACTCACCGCCTGCACCAACCCCGCTGAGCAGAACCTGCCCCCGGTTTACTACGATGTCGCTGGGTTTATGAATAAACAGATTGACGATTTGTCGGCCCGTAAGCCCGCCGTGCAGAAAAGCGTATCAGTAGATAATAAACAGAGCCGGCAAACCACCGCCGATATTAACTGGAGTCGCGAACTGGGTTTATTTACACAGGCCGACATCAACAAACCCGCTCTGCGTAACAGCTACCAGACTGAGCGGCCCGATTCACTTACCTATATATATACGCTCAAACCAACCGAAGAACGTTTGACGGTGCGGTCATTAACGGTCCAATTGGCTGAAATCACCCGGAAACCCCAACGAATTGAAGCCGTGTTGCAAACTGATAATCCACTATACACATCGGAGCGTCACTTGTTCTTCGAGAGGAAGCCGGGTAGCGAGTCGATTCACTATACCATTACGGGATTCCAGAAACTCGCCTATGCGACGAAGCGTGACTTCATGGTGGAAGGCCGGGTCAAATAAAGAAAACAAAAACTATTTAAACGATTCTATAGGTGCCGCAATCTATACTGCTGAAACCAACGTAAATACAATTAATTCTGAGAATAAGGACTGTTTGTACAAAACACAGGATAAAAATTTCATTTTTGGACTTTGCCAATACGCTAAGTCGCTGAAATGACTTTTGGCCTATTTTTTGCACTGACAATTTGGATTTTAGCACACATTATTCTTACTTTTAATGCCGTATTAATTAAGAGCCTCACAAATCTCAAAACCCCGTACACTATCGGAACAACCCTCTACGTTACCTAATTGTCTTACTGAAAATGGAAAAAGCCCAGGTAAACGACAGTGAGTTGATTTCTCTGTACATCCGTGGAAATGAAAAAGCCTTTGCTAAATTAGTGCAACGGCATAAATCGAAGATTTACACCACTATATACCTGATTGTCAAAGATCAGTACGTAGCTGAAGATTTGATGCAGGACACGTTCATCAAGGCCGTGGATACCATCAAGTCAGGTAAATACAACGAGGAAGGAAAATTTCTCCCCTGGATTGTCAGAATCGCCCACAACTTGGCCATTGACTATTTCCGAAAAGACAAACGCTACCCCAGTGTGGTGTTTGAGGACGGAAGCAGTGTGTTCAATACGCTTGAGTTTGCGGAAGATTCGGTCGAGTCGCTCCAAATACGACAGGAAACACACGAGCATTTGCGCGAGTTGATTCAGCGACTGCCGGAGCAACAGCGTCAGGTGCTTATTATGCGGCACTACGAGGAAATGAGTTTCCAGGAGATAGCCGACGCTACCGGAGTCAGTATTAACACGGCATTGGGACGTATGCGTTACGCGTTGATTAATTTGCGTAAACAGCTAAGTAAACGTTCGCCGAGTTATGACAAAAACCTTTACCTCAGATGATGTAGTCCGGTATGTGTATGAGGAGACCTCGCCCGAGGAAAACCTGCTCATCGAAGAATCCCTGATGACCGAGCCGGACATGATG
>JBBRUB010000038.1:0-11885 GCA_038248175.1 Cytophagales bacterium
AGTCTGCCTTTTTAGGCTTAAATTTAGTCCATAACCAATTGATTTACAGATACTATAGATCAATAAATTGATGGTAAAAAAATTGAACGAAGAACCCCGCTTTTTCGTTAATAAACTATGACACAGACAACCAACGTGATGATGCAATCTACGACCGCCCAGGCCCCGCAGACAGCGGCCCCGTCGGGTGGTCAGGTGATGGACGAGACCTGGCGGAAGTCGATACCCGCGCAGGTATTTCTAAACCATTTTTTTGCGATGGACTACCATATTCAGCATCAGAACGACCTGTTCGACCTGACTAAGTTTCCGGTCTTTCAGCAGTTTTATGGGCTGAAAAACGACGCCACCACCAAAGTTCTCGAAAAGCTGCTGCTCAATTGCTGGAGTGCCGAGTATGCCCTGCGCATCACGCCGGTTGTCAATGACGAGCAATACCTCCAAAGCTCGCTGCACTGGACATTTCCGCAGGCGTATTACAGCGTGCTATTCAGCGCACGGGCGTTTCTGGCTATTCAGGGCGTGAACGTGAGCAACGAAGAACTGATTCGCAAGCGGATTGGCAATGCCGTGGTGCGCGGTTACTATCCGGCGTCGGTGGGTTATTACGCGCTTGGTCCTATCAACAGCTACCGTATCCAGCGGTTGCCGATGACTAAACGGTTCAGTGTACCGGGCAAAACCGATTTGCTGCTGCCCTCGAGGTCGGGTTCGGCGCAGGCCGAACTGGCACAGTTTCTGAAGACCACCCGCGATCAGCGTGTGAAAGCCCTGCGTAATGCCATTCAGAACAACCCCAAAACAGCCCTGCGCAGCCCGAAGACCGGCGAAATTCTGCAAAAGTTCAGCGTAGAGCAGTACAAGCAGTTAGCCAGAAAGATTGGCTACACCACGTATTTCGACATGCTGAGCCGCCTGCGTATCTCTTCGACCAACCGCGAGATCGAACGGTTTGTCGATTCGGAAATCGACGTGAAGCTGTTCCACCAGAGTTTGGTTAATATCGTGAGCCACGTCAACGCCATTCACGAAGCCTACATTGCCCACGCGCTCGGCATGGACGCCTACCGGCAACTGGTGACCAAACTGCCGTCGTACCTGCAGGAGAGTTTTGTGCGCGAGCGGATGAATACCATCGTTGCGCCGATGCCTGAACCCACCCCCGAACGCGAATTGGGTAGCGACAACCGCCCATTCCGTATGGCGGCCTAACAATCAGTGCCTTATAATAAGAAGAGCGACCGTTTACGAAATTGTAGGCGGTCGCTTTTTTGCTCATGGTTAGCTTCACTGGCGTATCTAAACACCTCTGTTAGCCATGAAAAAAAGAATCACCCGTATCGCTGTCAGCACGGTAGCTGGTCTGATACTGCTCATCGGCATTGCGCTTGCCTACGTGAAACTGGCCCTACCCAACGTAGGCCCCGCTCCCCGTCTGACCGTGCGCACCGATGCCGCCAGTATTGAGCATGGCCGCTATCTGGCCAATCACGTAGTTGGCTGCATGGGCTGCCACTCCACCCGCGATTTTACGCGACTGGCCGGGCCGCTCATGGCCGCTACCGAAGGTAAAGGGGGTGAGGGTTTTCTGCGCGAAGCGGGATTTCCCGGCAACTACTACGCGCCCAACCTCACGCCCGCTCACCTCGGCACCTGGACCGACGGTGAAATTTACCGCACCATCACCACTGGCGTCAGTCTCGACGGGCACGCCCTGTTTCCGGTGATGCCCTACCAGTTTTACGCGAAAATGGACCCGGAAGACATTTACGACATCATCGCCTACGTACGCAGTCTGAAACCCATTGAAAACGCCGTTCCCGCGTCGGAGTCGGACTTTCCGATGAGCTTCATTATCAATACGATACCGGCCAAAGCCACACCCGGCAAACGCCCCGATACTACCGACCGCGTTGCTTATGGAAAATACCTCGTCTCGTCGGCGGCCTGCATCGAATGCCACACCCGTGGTAATGACCGGGGGGAGTTGCTGGCAGACATGGACTTTGCCGGTGGTCGCAAGTGGGCAATGCCGGGCGGTACGGTGCAGTCGGCTAACATCACCCCGGCCAAATCAGGTATCCGTAACTGGACCCGCGCCGACTTCATTGCCCGTTTCAAAAGTTACGATACCGAAACCCCACTGCCGACGGTGGGGGTGGGGGAGATGAATACGGTCATGCCGTGGACCATGTACGCCGGCGCGACGGAGCAGGATTTAGGTGCTATTTACGACTACCTGCGCACGGTGACGCCCGTTGAGAATCCTATAAAGTCTTTCGCTCCGAAAACGAAACTGGTGGCGGATCGGTGAGTGGGTACGAATCAAAAAAAGCCCGTTGCATTTTACGCAACGGGCTTTTTTTGGTGCTAACGAATCAGATCAGGCCGTTTTGACCAGATCGACCAGCGTATCGACCCAGGTTTGGCTGTCATTCAGGCTCTCGACCAATTGCCAGTGTTCGCCCCCGTGTTCCTCAAAGAGTTCGCGGTATTCGTCGCCTACTTCAATGGTGGTTTCTAAGCAATCGGCTACAAACGCGGGCGAGAAGGCCAGCACACTCTTGATGCCGCTTTTGGCCAGTTCCTTGATTTTGTCGTCGGTGTAGGGCTTAATCCAGGGGTCGTTGCCCAGCCGCGACTGGAACGAGGTGGTGTATTTGCCTTCGGGAATGCCCAGTTCGGCCACCAGTCGGCGGGTGGTGTCGAAGCACTGCGCCCGGTAGCAGTGCTGATTGAGCGGGTGGAGCGTCAGGGAGCAGTCGTTGAGTTGGCAGACTTTGCCGGTGGGGTCGCCTTTGCGCATGTGCCGTTCGGGCAGGCCGTGGTAGCTAAAGAGGTAATGATCGTAGTCGCGGGTCTCCATGTAGGGGCGGCCCCGCTCCACAAATCCCTGAATAAAGCCGGGGTGGTCGCTAAAGCGGTTCACGAACTTGAGTTGCGGCATCACCTGCCACGTCTTAAACACGTCCATGACCTTTTCATAGACCGACCCCGTTGAGGCCGACGCATACTGCGGGAAGAGGGGAATGACGATGATGCTGTTCAGGCCCAGCAGTTTAAACTCAGCCATCCCGGCTTCTATGCTGGGACTTTGGTAGCGCATGGCCAGCCGCACTACGTACTCGTCGCCGAGGGCTTCCTGCACCTGCTTCTCGTTGCGCATACCGTAGTATTTGAGGGGTGAGCCGGTTTTCTCGTCCCACAATTCCTTGTACACTTTAGCCGATTTAGGCGCGCGAAACGGCGCAATGATCCCCTGCACAAGCGCGAACCGTATTGGCGCGGGTACGTCGATGACGCGCCCATCCATCAGGAATTCGCGCAGATATTTGCGTACGTCGGGTACGGCGGGGCTGTCGGGGGTGCCGAGGTTAACGAGCAGAACGCCTGTTTTGCCAAGCGGCTTCCGGGTGGTATCAATTTGTTGCAGAACGGGTGCTTCCATAGTGGTGAAACAGCAGGTTTAGCGGGTTAGTTTAGCTGTTTTGATGATGTTATTAATTCAAACATCATCCCTTCTTCTGCTCCTTTGCCCAGGCATCTTTGAGCGTGACGGTGCGGTTGAAGATGGGGCGGTCGGGCGTGGAGGCAGGGTCGATAACGAAATAGCCCTTGCGCATGAACTGCACGTTGGTCAGCGAGCCGCTGCGGGTGGCTTCGATCAGGGCCGGTTCTACGAACGCCCGCACGGTTTGCAGCGAGTTGGGATTCAGCAGATCTTTGAAATCAGCGTCGTCGGCAGCGGGGTTTTCGACCGAAAAGAGCCGGTCGTACAGCCGAACCTCAGCCTCAACAGCATGTGCCGCTGACACCCAGTGAATCGTGCCTTTGACAGTAAGCCCCGATGTATCGGAACCGCTGCGGCTTTCGGGAATGTACGTACAGCGCAGTTCTGTGATATTGCCCGCGTCGTCTTTTACGACCTCGTCGCACTTGATGATGTACGCGCCTTTAAGCCGCACCATGCCGCCCGGAAACAGCCGGAAAAACTTCTTCGGCGGATTCTCTATGAAATCGTCGTGTTCGATGAATACCTCCCGGCCAAACGGTACGTCTCGTACGCCCGACCCGGGGTCTTCGGGGTTGTTCTCGATGTGCATGATCTCCTCCCTGCCTTCCCCGTAATTAGTAATTACGAGTTTGAGCGGCTGCGCGTCGGGGCGGTCATCCGTCAGCACGGCCATGACGCGGTGAGTGGTGCGGTTCAGTTCTTCGCGGATGCAGAACTCCAGCAAACCTACGTCGATGAGATTGTCGCGTTTGGCTACGCCGATGCGCTCGCAGAATTCGCGGATACTATGGGGCGTATAGCCGCGCCGGCGCAGGCCCGCAATGGTCGGCATCCGGGGGTCGTCCCAGCCCGTTACGTGGCCGTCTTCTACCAGCGTTTTCAGCTTCCGCTTGCTCATGACGGTGTACGTCAGGTTGAGCCGTGAAAACTCGTACTGATGCGAGGGGAAAATATTTAATTGCTCGATAAACCAGTCGTAGAGCGGACGGTGGGGAATAAACTCCAGCGTACAAAGCGAATGCGTGATGTGTTCGATGCTGTCCGACTGCCCGTGGGCGAAATCATACATGGGGTAAATGCACCAGTCGTTGCCCGTGCGGTGGTGGTGGGCATGTTTAATGCGGTAGATGATGGGGTCGCGCAGCTGCATGTTGGGCGAGTCCATATCGACTTTGGCCCGCAGGACTTTAGCTCCGTCGGAAAACTCACCCGCGCGCATTTTTCGGAACTGGTCGAGGTTTTCAGCTATGGGGCGGTCGCGGTGGGGGCTGGGCGTACCCGGCTCGGCGGGGTTGCCTTTCTGCACGGCAATTTCCTCGGCGGTCGAGTCATCTACGTACGCCAGCCCTTCCCCAATCAGCGTTTCGGCAAACTGGTAGAGTTGCTCAAAGTAGTCGGACGCGTAGAACTCGTTTTCCCAGTTGAACCCCAGCCAGCGAACGTCGTTCTTAATGGAATCGACGTATTCGGTATCTTCGGTAACGGGGTTGGTATCGTCGAAGCGGAGGTTGGTTTTGCCGCCGTACTTATCGGCCAAACCGAAGTTCAGGCAGATGGATTTGGCGTGGCCGATGTGCAGGTAGCCGTTAGGCTCAGGCGGAAAGCGCGTATGGACACGTCCGGCGTGAAGACCGGCGGTAATATCGTCTTCGACAATCTGCTCGATAAAATTCAGGGACTTTTCCGTTGAGGAATCGTTAGGTACTTCGATCATGTTTCCGGGCGGCTGATAAAAGCCCCGAAATTACGGCTATGGTGTGGGTTTGGCAAATGAACGAGACAACGATGACCCCATCTGTTTCATCTTAAATTTGGCAGATCTTGAACAAAAAGGGCGGAGTTAGGGGTTTGTCGATAGTACACTTTGTTGACTATCCTCTTTTCATTTGGTAAGGCTGGTTCGATTCTACTATGAAATATTGGCTTACGTTGCTTGCTGTTTTGGTCGTTTATGGCACCGAAGTCATCGCGCAAAAAACAACCGATCTCACCGAACAGGCTCCTCTGAATGCCTGTGTTCAGTACGCGCTGCAAAACCGGCCCCTTGTCCGGCAATCGCTTATTGATCAGGAGATTGCTGACCGAACGGTTCGCTCGGCACTTGCGGCCTGGTACCCGCAGATTGGCGCGGGGTTTGGCGTTACGCACTTTCTGAAGCAGCCCGTCAGTATCTTTCCCGACCCCGTCACCAATGAACGCCGACCCGTTATCATCGGTACGAAAAATACGTCGGTCGCATCGCTTTCGCTGACGCAGAATGTATTTAACCGCGACTTGCTGCTGGCCAACCAAACCGCCGACGCCTACCGCGTACAGGCGTCGCAAACCACGACGCTCAATAAAATTGACGTAGTAGTGGACGTCAGCAAAGCATTTTACGACGTAATTCTGACGCAGCGACAGGCTGATATTCTGGCCGAGGACATTACGCGGCTTCGGCGCAGTTTGCAGGACGCTACGGCACAGTACAAAAGCGGCATTGTTGATAAAACCGACGCGCAACGGGCCAGAATTGGGCTGAACAATGCGCTGGCGCAGCGTAAACAGTTTCAGGATCAGGTGCTGGCCCGGCAGCAGCGACTCAAAGAACTGATGGGCTACCCGCCCAACGCGCGGCTCAACGTCGTGTATGACACTCTCCAGTTGGCACGCGAAATCTCGCTCGACACCACGCAGCTGGTCCGCTCACAGAACCGGATCGAGTACCGGCTGCTGCAAACGCAGGGGCAGCTTCTGGCCGCCAACGTGCGCTACAACCGCTGGGCGTATCTGCCGACGGTGAACGCCAACGCCAACTATAGTTTTCTCTTTCAGAACAACTCGTTCGGTCAGTTGTATAATCAGAATTTTCCAAACTCGCTGGTCGGTCTGTCGGTGTTTCTGCCCATTTTTCAGGGTGGCCGACGCACCCAGCAAACCCGCATTGCCGAGTTGCAGGTTCGGCGGCTGGAGTGGGATGTGGCCGCACTGGGTAGTGCTGTGGATGCCGAATACGCGCAGGCGTTGTCGGCGTACAAAGGCAATCTGGCCAGCTATCTGGCCCTGCGAGAAAATGAGGAACTGGCGCAGGACGTCTATCGCATCATTAACCTGCAATACCGCTCCGGCATCAAAACGTATTTGGACGTAACGGTGGCCGAAGCCGATTTGCGTACCGCCCGTATCAATGTGTTCAACGCCTTGTATCAGGTCATTACCAGTAAATTAGACGTAGAGCGGGCGTTGGGGTTGATAGAGGTTTAGGCGTGTTGATACAAGAGTTTTTTGTCATGCTGACGAAGGAAGCATCTTCGGTAGTATGCTGATGTACATTGCTGCTAACGGAGATGCTTCCTTCCTGTCCGGCGTTCCGGTCAGTATGACAAATCAAGGAATGAGTCCATCCAAAATACTACTACTGAGTGTTGCCGGAACCGTTTTTCTTACGGCTTGCGGGGGAAAGAAAGATGAGAAGCCGCAGGGACCACCCCCGGCCACTCCCGTGACAGTAACGACGGTCACAAAAGGCGACGCTACGTTTTACGACGAATACCCGGCCACGATCACGGCTCTGGTGGCCGTTGACATTCAACCGCAGGTGGCGGGTAATATCACGGGTATTTTTTTTCAGGACGGACAGCGCGTTCGCAAAGGGCAGAAACTCTACACCATCGACGCGCAGCAGTACCAGGCCAACTACAACCAGGCCGTTGCCAACGTGAACGTGCAGAAAGCCAACCTGAACCGTGCCCAGAAAGATGCTAACCGGTACAACACGCTGGCTGGTCAGGACGCCGTGGCCACGCAGCTGGTCGATAATGCCAACGCCACGCTTCAGGCCGCGCAGATGCAGGTAGCAGCCGCCCAAGCCAACGCCCGCGCTGTGCAGACCAACCTGAAATACACGACCATCTACGCCCCGATGGACGGTACCATCGGTATTTCGCAGGTCAGGATGGGTGCGGCAGTAGCCCCCGGCTCAATGCCGCTCAATACCATCTCGTCCGACAGTCCTGTGGCTGCCGACGTGCAGGCCGACGAAGCACAGATTGCCCGCTTCGCCCGGTTGCAAAACCAAAAGCAAAACCCGCGAGATTCAGCCCTGACACTGGTGCTGCCCGGTGGTGAGCGATACGCGTATCCCGGTTCGGTCCGTATTACCGACCGCGCCGTTGACCCGCAAACCGGTACCCTGCGCGTCCGTATCGCATTTCCGAACCCGAATAAAAACCTGAAGGTGGGCATGAACGCCAATATCCGGGTCAGGAACAGCACCGACAAACCCGAAATTATTATCCCGTACAAAGCCGTGACGGAGCAGATGAGCGAGTATTTTGTATTTGTGGTGGGCGACAGCAGTAAGGTGTTGCAGAAGAAGCTGACTCTTGGCCCCCGCATCGGTGGCAACGTAGTGGTGCAGAACGGCCTGAACGAAGGTGACAAAATCGTCATCGAAGGCACGCAGAAGATTAAGGATGGCGCGCGGGTTAAAATTAATTTAGAATGAGTGAATCATGTTCGCAGAAATATTCATTAACCGGCCCGTAACAGCCATTGTGGTTTCCATTGTCATTGTGGCGTTGGGAATTCTGGCTCTGCTGAGCCTGCCCGTGAGTCAGTACCCGGCCATTACGCCCCCGGTGGTGCAGGTAACGGCCAACTATACCGGGGCCGATGCCCAGACGGTGGAACAGACGGTGGCCACGCCCATCGAAACGCAGGTGAACGGAACGCCCGGCCTTGACTATATTCAGACCAACGCCACCAACGACGGACGGATGAGTATGAATGTCAACTTTAAGGTGGGTACCGATATCAACATTGCCGCCTTAGATGTACAGAACCGCGTGGGCATTGCCGAACCGCAGCTACCCGAAGCCGTTACCCGGCTTGGTGTGACGGTGCGCAAGCGCAACCCGTCGCTGTTTATGCTGGTGGCTATCTATTCACCGAAGGGTTCGCACAATGTATCGTTTACGGATAACTACACCAACATCTACGTGCGCGACGCGCTGCTGCGGGTGCCGGGTGTGGGTGATATTTTCAGCCGGGCCGACGATTTCTCGATGCGTATCTGGCTCAAACCCGACCGCCTGGCCCAGCTCAACCTCACCGCCGACGATGTGCTGGCGGCTTTGCAGGAGCAGAACTTACAGATTGCCGGTGGGTCGGTAGGTGGGCCGCCCCAGCCGAGTGCGCAGGCGTTTGAGTACAGCGTGTTTACCAATAGTCAGCTCAGTAAGGAAGAAGATTTCAGGAAGATTGTAGTCCGGTCCGATCCGGCTCTGGGCGCGCTGGTAAAGCTTGACGACGTAGCGCGGGTGGAATTGGGTAAATTCTCGTATGCCAGTAATTCGTTTGTTGATGGCAAGCGGGCGTCGTACCTGCTGGTCTATCAGTTGCCGGGCAGTAACGCGCTGGAAACAGCGAAGGGCGTCTATGAAACGATGGACCGGCTCAAGAAAACCTTCCCACCCGACGTCGATTATCTGGTGCCGTTTGAGTCGGTTTCGGTTATTCAGGTGTCTATTGAAGAGGTGGTGAAAACGCTGGGCGAGGCTCTGGTGCTGGTAATTCTGGTGGTGTTCCTGTTCCTTCAAAGCTGGCGGGCCACGCTCATTACGCTGCTGGCCATTCCGGTGTCTATCATTGGCACGTTCATCCTGTTTATACCGCTCGGCTTCACCATTAACACCCTGACACTTTTTGCCTTTGTACTGGCCATCGGTATTGTGGTCGATGACGCCATTGTGGTGGTGGAGGCCGTGCAGGTCAACATCGACAAAGGCATGTCGCCCCGCGAGGCTACGATAGAGGCCATGCGTGAAATTTCAGCTCCGGTTATTGCCATCGCGCTGATTCTGGCGGCTGTGTTCGTGCCGGTAGGCTTCATTCCCGGTATTGTGGGGCGGCTGTATCAGCAGTTTGCCATCACTATTGCTGTGTCGGTACTGATTTCGGCGTTTGTGGCGCTGTCGCTGACACCCGCGCTCTGTACGCTGATGCTTCGGCCCATGCACATCGACGAAAAATCGACCGGACTGAACAAGTTTTTTTACGGGTTCAACCAACGGTTCGACCGGATCACTAATTCGTATTCGCGCGGGGTGCAGCGGCTTATCAAATCCACGCCTATGGTCCTGGTGGGGCTGGTGGTTTTATACATTGGGACCGGGCTGCTGTTCAAGGCCAAACCCACCGGCTTTATCCCGACGGAAGACGAAGGACGGATTTTTGTGACCTATGAAATTCCCGAAGCGGCCTCTACTGCCCGTAGTCTGGAGGTGTTGCAGGAGATGATGGCTATCCTGAAAAAACAACCTTATGTGGACCACTTTACGGCCCTCGGTGGCCTAAATGCCATTACGTTCGCGTCGAAATCCAATAGCGGTACGGTGTTTATCCAGCTCAAACCCTGGGACGAGCGTACCGGCGAAGGTATGCAGGCCGACTCGCTCGTGCCAAAGCTCCAACAGGCGTTTTCGGGCCTGAACGACGCCAAAGTGCAGGCTATTCTGCCCCCTGCCATTCCGGGGCTTGGGCAGTCATCGGGCTTTACTTTCGAGATTCAGCAGCGCGAAACCCAGGACGATGTGCAGGCGTTCGAGGGTGTAGTCAATAACTTTCTTGCCGAACTAAATAAGCGACCGGAAATTGGCCGGGCTTATTCGTACTTCACCGCCAGGTCGCCCGCCTACCGGGTTGACCTGGATCGCGAAAAAGCCAAGAAACTCGGTCTGAATATTGCCAATGTCTATCAGACCATGCAAACGTTTTTGGGCAGCCGCTACGTAAACGATTTTATTATCTATGGCCGCAAATTCCGCGTAGTGGCGCAGGCCGACACTATGTACCGCAACGATATCAAAGCCCTGAATCAGTTTTACGTCCGTAACGCGGGCGGGCAGTTGATTCCGCTGAGTAACGTGGTAAGTATCAAGGTGATCGAAAACGCACCGCTCATTTCGCACTACAACCTGTTCCGGTCGGTGGAGATTAACGGGAGTGCCAAACCCGGTTTCAGCAGCAGTCAGGCCAACGACGCCCTGATTGAGGTGGCGGCAAAGGTTCTGCCCGCCGGGTACGCCTATGACTTTTCGGGGCTGAGCCGCGAGGAAATCAGTGCGGGCAACAGCTCTATTTACATCTTCGCGCTCAGTATCGGTTTCGTGTTCCTGTTTCTGGCGGCTCTGTATGAAAGCTGGTCGGTACCGTTTTCGGTGTTGCTGTCGGTACCCATTGGCGCGCTGGGGGCTATTCTGGCCCTGACGCTGTTTCCATACCTGACTAACAACGTGTATGCGCAGATTGGCCTGATTACGCTCATTGGTCTGGCGGCTAAAAATGCCATCCTGATTGTGGAATTCGCCAAAGAGCGCGTGGACAAAGGCGAAGACCTGCTGGAATCGACCATCGAAGCCGTGCGACTCCGGCTGCGGCCCATTCTGATGACCTCGCTGGCATTTATTCTGGGCGTAGTGCCGCTGGCCATTGCCACAGGGGCCGGGGGCGTGGCCCGCGCTACCATTGGCCGCACGGTATTGGGCGGCATGCTGGCCGCTACCTCACTGGCCATTTTCGTAGTACCCGTGCTGTACGTAGCCATTACCCGGCTGGCCTATGGTAAAAAAGGGCTGGAGGAGTTGAAGGAAAACGCGAAGAAAAACGAAGAGAAAAAGCTGGTTTCGCAGCCTGAGGAAGAGCCACAACTGGTGGACAAGTGATTTGCCAAAAACGCCATTAAATGGAGAAAGTGCAATAACTGGTTTCCAATGTAATGGCCCAGCTATTGCACTTTTAAAAGTCGAGTTAGGTAACTCCAATTATGTAAAGGAAGTAATCCAGAAGGGTAATAAACCTGTAGTATTTGCCTTTCTGGATTGCTTCTAATTTTTGCTTGCTGGGATAGACTCTGGCTGTAACTCACCGATTCCGAACGCTGAATCGGTATTTTTTTCATAAACGCGATAGAAATTCAACTTCGTTTTCTCGTCTTTAAAACTCTGGCGGGCACTTCCTTTAAACCCATCACGGCAGTCAACACTAATGCTTAAGTTAGTAATTAGGCCATCTTGATTAACTTCAATTTGTTTAATCTCAAGCTGAATATTTTTCTTCTCTATAAGTTCTGCCTTGTACTGTTTCAATTGCTCATGAGTAGTAGCTTGACCTATAGTGCAGTTTACTCTTTCATTTGTGATAGTGAGTCCATCGTTTTCAGCGAACCATACCGAGAAGAATGTGAGCAGTGATAATACTGTCGTTTTCATTGGCTTTGAGTTTAGTTTATAACGGGTGCAATTCAAATTGTCGCTTCCAGATTTCAGTAGAGTAATCTTCTTTTAATCAATGAGTTATATTCTCAAGATAGGGTCACAGCTTCTCAGAACAT
>JBBRUB010000039.1:0-11866 GCA_038248175.1 Cytophagales bacterium
GGCGTTTGTGGTGGTTTGCTTTCTGTTCGTTCCCGATACGCCCGCGCCCGTTGCCGCCGGAACAATACGCACGGTAGCCGAAAATGGTATATGGCTGGGTGTTCTGGCTACCCTGCAATCCGTTTTTTACACCTACGACGGCTGGCACACAGCCGCTTATTTTACCGAAGAGGACGTAAACCCCAACCGTAACCTGCCCCGCTCCATGGTCATGGGTGTTCTGCTCATCATCGCGATTTACATTCTGGTCAACGTCGCCATTCTGTACGTGTTGCCGATACCAACGCTGGCGGGGTCGAAACTGGCCGCTGCCGATGCGGTGCAGATGCTGTTTGGGCCGGGCAGTGCACAGGTCGTTACGTTCCTGCTGATGATTTCGATTCTGGGTATCATCAACGCGCAGTTGATGTTCAACCCCCGTGTCATTTTCGCGATGGCCCGCGACGGCCTGTTCTTCCGCTTTGCTACGCACGTCAACGCGGGCGGCACACCCGGCTTTGCGGTGCTGTTTACGGCCCTGATGTCCATTGCCATGATTGTGAGCAATACCTACAGCAAACTGTCGGACATTGCTACGTTTTTCTTCGTGATTAGCTATGCATCGGGCTTTGCGTCGCTGATTCGATTGCGACAGACGGAGCCGGAGTTGCTGCGGCCTGTGCGGGCGTGGGGCTATCCGTTCACGACCTGGACGCTGCTGCTGGCGTCGCTGGCATTCCTGGCGGGCGTGGTCATCGGCGATTTTTCGAGCAGTCTCTACGCCATTGGGTTCATTGCCGTGAGTTACCCGGTGTATTTGCTGATTCGGAAGTAAGAGTGTTTTTAACCGCATCGGCGGACCGACAGAGGAACAGAGGTTTCACAGAGCAAACGGAGTAATTTCTGCATCTTTTCGAGACTAACCAAACCAAATCATGCCCGAAATCAGCCGCTTCTTTGGCGTTATCGTCTATATGTACGCCAGAGACCATCTACCTCCTCACTTCCATGCCGCATACAACGATGAAGAAGCGATGATTTCTATTGAGACGGGTAATGTCATTCAGGGCGATTTACCCCGTAAGCAAACACGACTCGTATAGGCATGGGTCGAACTCCACCGGGAGGAACTGATGGAAAACTATCGATTGTTACAAGAGGAAATTGGTAGTTTCAAGAAGATACAACCGCTCCAATAATGCTTCCCCGTGTCAAATCAATTCTTGCCGTTGAACCCTACAAAGTCCGATGCCTATGGACTACGGGAGAGGTGCGCGAGGTCGATTTCCTGCCCTACCTGACCGAATCGAAACCGCATAGTCCTGTCACTCGTTTGACCAATACGAACTTGTTTAAGCAGGTAAAAACCGACGGGCGAACGCTATATTGGGATGATTTACTCACCATGATTGACTACGATGGTAGCCACCACCCCGCCCCCCTCGACTTCGACCCGGACGTACTTTACCAGCGTAGTCGTCTGGTCAACCCATAGGTTTCTTCAGCGTCAGAATCTCTCATGAATTTGCTTCAACAACTCGCCCGTTTGCTTTCGAACGGCACTGACCGAGCCAGTGAAGTTATTGTTCATTACGCTGAAATACAGAACCTTCTCCTTCTTGGTGAGCAGATAGCCACTCAGGTTATACACCCCGCTCATTGAGCCGGATTTCGCGAAAATGTACGGCTCGCCCGGCAGGTTCAGACTGCGTAACGTACCCGACCGGCCCGCTACGGGCAGCAGCGCGAACAGCCGTTTTTGGGGTACGCGGTTGGCCAGCTTCGTCAGCAAGTCGATTAGTGCGTTGGGCGTGAACAGGTTGTAGCGCGATAGCCCCGACCCGTCTATCCATTTGGCGGCAACAGCCGGGTATTGCAACACCGAGTCCATCATTCGTTTGCGTTCGCCCACCGGGTCGAGCTGGCCGGTTTGCCGCTCGGCGGAGGTCATAAAGTGGACCTGTTCGGCAAACAGATTGTCGCTTACTACCAGCATTCGTTTGTAGAGCGAATCCGCTGGCGTACCGCGCAGGAGTTGGGTATTGGGCGGCATCGGCAAACGCACCACGCCCACGGGTCGGTGCAGGGTATCGGTCAGCAACTGCACCACCAGTTCTGCCGACCACCGAAACGGTACGTCCTGCCCGTCGGCGTCAGGTTTAGCCGGTACGGTGAACCGATTACTGAACTCATTCCGACGAATGCCTTTGGTTATTTGATTTACCGCTACGCTATCAACGAACCGGCGTGGACTAATCTGGCCTTTCTCAAAGCGTGCAACGTTCCCATAGATTGGCAACGGACTTAGTTCGGGCGAATAATCGTCGGCGTAATCGTCCCACGACCAACCGGCTCCGAAACGCGGTCCGGTATAATTGGCGGGGGAGAAAAACAGGGTTTCGGGGCGATTGCGCAGGAAAGCGAGTGCCGTGGTGTCAGGCAAATCAGGGTGGAGCAACAGCGGGTTGCCGGTTCCCCAGAAAATCAGCGAGTCGTTACGAACCACGTAGCGCAGGGTAGGCAGCGAGTCGGGCAGGGTGAGCAGACCGGCGTAAAAGCTGAACAGTTTAGTATTCGATGCGGGCGTAAATGGCCGGTCGGCGTTGTGCTGAATGAGGTATTTACCCGTTGCGGGGTCATACAGCGACACGCCCGTTTGCTGATTGACGTAGGCCGGTGCGGTGCGCAGGTCACGGACGATGCGCCGGGCGGGTGAGCAGTTGGCAAGTAACAGGGCGAAAGCGAGTGAGGGCAGAAGCTGTTTCATCGTGCAATACTAATCCGCTGGCTCATAACAACACCATCGACCGTTAGTCGAATCACATAGATGCCCGTTGCCAACGTACTCACATCAAGTTGTTGCCTGACCGACGTACCGCCAACCCGCACCCGTTGGTGCCGAATAAGCTGACCCGTCAAACTCAGAACCGATACCTCAGCTGTTGTTTGTATGGGCCTTATCAAATCGGCTTCCACGCGCAGTAAACCCGTACTGACCGGATTCGGAAATACGACGAACCGGGTTGCGCCGGTGGGTTCGGTGGCCAGTACGAGCGGCAGGGCCGGGGCCTGAATACGGAGGTTGTCAATGGCCCAGCCCCAGCCCGTACTGACCACGTCGGCAAACAGTCGAAACCGAATCAGCACCGTTTCGCCGGGTTTGAATCCACTCGTACCCAGCAGCGGAATGGTCCGGCGTTTGAACAGCGCGGGCAGTCCGCCACTGGTCGAGTTGCGCTCGCCGGGCAGGGTACCATCAACCAGATTCCGGTTGTATTGCGCCAGCCAGTCGGCGTGGTTGAGGGCGTTGTATCCATCGGCCATCGGTCGCCAGGTCAGGCCATTATCGTTCGAGCCTTCAGCCACGGCATAATCGTTAAAACCCGCTTGCCCAAACCGACTGCCCAACTGCCCCGGCTGAACAAGCGCGACTTCATCGAACCGGATTACGGCGCTGTCGGGGTTGGCGGCAATGCGGATGGGTATCAGCAACGTAGCATCGGTACTGCTCTGTCGCCGAAAATCGCTGCCGTTCTGGTACGGATGCGCCGAATGCAGAGCCGGGTCACCAAATTCGGGTGGCTGCGTAACTGCAAATCCCGATAGCGCGAAATCAGCAGCGACGGTGTTAACACTGTTAAAATCGTTAGTGTACCGGTCCCGCGCCGTTTGTGGCGCAACTACCCGAATTTCGTAGCTGCCCGAAACCGGATTAACCGCCTGATTACGATTCTGCGACGCATCCCGCGCCACAATCCGGTACGTAATGCGGTCGCCGGGTTTGAGTGAATTGGCGGGAATCGTAATCGTGTTGCGGTACAGACTGTCGTAGCGGACTCCGCCGATGATGGTCGGGGCAAAGTTGAGCGGCAAATTGGGTTGTGCCGCGCCGTTAATTTGGTATTCAATCACTACGCTGCCGATACCAGTAGGCCGGTCGTCGGCAATGGTGGCCAGAATGGGCAGACTGTCGGGTCGGGTAGGGTTGAGCAACAGCGTTCGGGTGGGGTTGTGGCGAATAGCGGGTGGCACATTGTCTGGCCCTGACAGCACCCGGTAAAAAAGCTGCGCATTGGAAGGGGTTTTGCCCGGGCTCGTAAACGCCCGTCCTGATGCGTCTTGCGCTGACAGATAATACCAAACTTCGCCCTGCGCCTGCGCGGCTGGCAGGGTGTAGCGGTATTCGCTCAGACTTCCCACCAGCATAAGCGGGACACTCGTTACGGCAGTGTCGGTTAGTGTAGGGCGGGTTTTGCGGTAAAACAACCGGGGGGCTGCCCCCGAACTGACTGTATCACTCACCACCCGAATGCTGAACGTCAGATCAGTTACGCGTTCGCTACTGACCAGCGGCTCATGCAGCACCGAGGTAGTTCGCCACTCCAGGTCGTCCAGCATACTGAGCAGAATTGGGCCGGGGGCGTGAATAGCATCACCTTCTTTCTGGCGGGGCATCATTAGCCGGTTATCGGTATGATTTTCGTAAAAACCCTGATCCAGGTGGTACAGACTTTCGGCCCGGTTGAACTTGTTAGGGGCTGCTATAAACGGGCGTTGAACTCCGTACCGACGGCGGGTTTTTGGCGCGTCGAAATACAGGTTACTGCTGGTCAGGTACTCACCGAGGGCAGCGGAATTATCGGGCAGCGTCGTTAATGACGCTACGGCCCGCCACGGCAACTTGTCGCCCGCATTTTTGGCGATAAAATGGTCGTAGGCAGATGGTAGTCCTGCCGTATATTGTCCCAGTCCATTTTTTACGTCAAAGAAGCCGATCACGCCCAGCCCGTGCGCCAGTTCGTGCAACACCGCCGTAACCAGATCGTACTGGTAACGCAGTGGTTTGCCGTCGGTACCGAAGTACCAGTCGTTATTTTGGTTGATGTTGGCGATGATGTCAGGTTCATTGTCGGAGTTAATGGACCGGCGGGCAATTTTTTCGGCCAGCGCAATAGGATAATAGCCGAAGCCTTTCTGAACGCCATTGCTACCGGCGCGGTACGTGACGGGATAAGCCGACCCCAGCGCACCCGGCTCCTGACTGACCCAGTTGGCCTGAATCCTGATGGGTACGGGAGAGGAAATCTGCGTAGCCCAGATATCAACGGCATATTGAAATGCCTGCCGGGCTTCGGTCGTAAAGCCTTTATACTCAACAATAAACTGCGCAGTGGCAGCAGACAGTCGCCCGTTTGGGGTGCGCTGACTGCGTAAAAAGACGTCAGGAGCCGGTACGTGGGTATTGCCCGGTTCGTTTGATAGGTAGCAGGTATGGGTTGCCCCAGCGGGGTGAATCAGAACAGGCTGCTGGGAAAAGGCGGTCCTGCCTGACCCGCATACAACCAACAGGAAAAGCCAAAATAGCGCACTTGAACGTCTGTACCTCATGCCGATTATATGCCGGTAACGGGAAATCAGCCGTAAGATAACAGCCAGGCTTTGTTTTGGCTATTCGTGATGCTAAAGAGGGTATAATGACCGGGTGATTTTTGGCGTCATCCGGTCACTAAAAAATCACGCCGAAACGTCGGCGGTACGTTCGAGTACAAGAGCCACCGAGTTGAGGCAGTAACGCTGACCAGTTGGGGCAGGGCCATCATCAAAGACGTGGCCGAGGTGAGCGTCGCAGGTGTTGCAGAGTACCTCCACACGTTTCATGCCGTAGGTGTTGTCGGTTTCGAGCCGGACACGCCCTGCATCAATGGGTTCGGTGAAACTCGGCCAGCCCGTACCCGACTCAAACTTGTTTGTGGACTCAAACAGTTCGGTGCCGCAGCACACGCAGGCATAGACGCCGGGGTCGTGGGCCTCGCAGTATTCGCCCGTGAAGGGGCGTTCGGTTCCTTTGAGCCGCGTAACCTGATATTGTTCGGGCGTGAGTTGTTTCCGCCATTCTTCGTCGGTTTTTATAACTTTCTGAATCATTGTCGTTGGGGTTGTTATCCTGAATAGATAACCCATTTCGGTCTGTTTTGTGTCATTCAGGTCGTAAATTTGCATACCCCTCCCCATCCTCTCCCCCTGAAAACAGGGGAGGGGAGCAAAAAATGACTACCCGCCAGATACTTCAGCAATTTTGGGGTTACGATACCTTCCGCCCGTTGCAGGCCGAGATTGTCGATGCCGTACTGGCCCGACAGGACACCCTCGTGCTGATGCCAACGGGGGGCGGAAAATCCATCTGCTTTCAGGTGCCCACGCTCTGTATGAAGGGCGTTTGCATTGTTGTAACGCCCCTTATTGCCCTGATGAAAGACCAGGTGCAGCAACTCAAAAAACGCGGTATTCCGGCAGCCGCCATTTACTCTGGCATGAACGCCCGCGAAATCGACACCACGCTCGACAACTGCATCTACGGCAACACCAAGTTCCTCTACGTCTCGCCCGAACGGCTGCGCACCGAGATTATGATTGCGCGTACCAGGCAGATGACCGTTTGTTTGCTGGCCGTCGATGAAGCGCACTGCATTTCGGCCTGGGGCTATGACTTCCGGCCCCCGTACCTGCAAATTGCCGAGTTTCGCGAGCTGATTCCCGATACGCCCGTCATTGCCCTGACTGCATCGGCCACGCCCGACGTGGAAAAGGATATTCTGGATAAACTCGCCCTGCGCAAGCCGGAGATTTATCGGCAAACATTTGCACGGGCTAACTTATCCTATTCAGTTTTTCAGGAAGAAAACAAAGAAGAACGGCTGTTGAGGGTGCTGGAGCGGGTGCCGGGAACGGCCATTGTCTATGTACGCAGTCGGCGCCAGACACAGCAGGTGGCGCAGTTGCTGCAACGCCAGAACATTACCGCCGATTTTTACCACGCGGGCCTGACTACACAGCAGCGCGACGAAAAACAGGACGCCTGGATTCAAAACCGCACACGGGTCATTGTCTCGACCAATGCCTTTGGGATGGGTATCGATAAACCCGACGTGCGGCTGGTGGTCCACCTGGATGTGCCGGATTCGCTCGAAGCGTATTATCAGGAAGCGGGCCGGGCCGGGCGCGACGGGCAGAAAGCCTATGGCCTGATGCTGTACACCAACGGCGATCTGGAAAACCTGCGCTTCCGTACCGAGCAACTGTATCAGCCCGTCGAGATGCTTCGCCGGGTATATCAGGCATTGGCCAATTATACGGCAGTGCCGGTGGGTAGCGGGCAATTCGCCAGCTACGATTTCGACCTCGCCGGTTTTGCCAGTACATTCAGTCTGCCTCCGCAGGAGACCCACTACGCGCTCAAACAACTGCAACTTGAAGGATTCATCCAGCTCAACGAGAACTATTATCACCCTTCGCGGCTCACGGTTCTGCTCGACAACCGGCAGTTGTACGAGTTTCAGGTGCTGAACCCCAAACTTGACCCGTTTATCAAACTCCTGCTGCGCATGTACGGGGGCGAGCTGTTTACCGATTTTCTGACCATTTCGGAGTCGTCGCTGGCGCGGGCGTACATGATTGACCAGCGCGATATTGACGCGTTGCTTACGCAGTTGCATCAGCGCAACGTAATAATATACGAGAAGCAGAAAGACAAACCACAGCTTACCTTCCTGACGCCCCGCCACAACGCGCCCGACCTGCCCGTAAACGTTCAGGAGCTGAACCGGCGCAAAGAACTGGCCCTGCGCAAAGTACAGGCCGCTATCACGTATGCCGAACACCCCACGCAATGCCGCACCCGATTGTTACAGGCGTATTTCGGCGAAAAACTAACCGGCAACGCTGACCAGGACTGCGGCATCTGCGACAACTGCGTGAAGAAACGCAAGCAGGGCGAGAGCATCTCGTCAGCAGTGCGCGAGCAGGTACGCGAATACGTAGCGATGGCCAACGGGCCGGGTATTTCGCCGAAACAACTGGCGTATTATTTCCGGCAGTCTGACACCGACGCCCTGGCCCAGACACTGAAACAGATGCTGGCCGAAGAAGAAATCAGCTACACCCGAAGCGGCAATCTAAAACTGAACGGCTGAAAAAACCGTAGTGTATTACTCGTAAACCACCAACCCATGCTTTTAGACGCCCGGCAGCCCTTTGCTATTCAGGATTATTTACGACGTCTCGGCTGGCTCGACCGAAACGAAACGGTATCGTCGGTCGGGAAACCGGGCGAGGGCAATATGAACTACACGCTGCGGGTCAGAACCGCCGTGCGGACGCTGATTATTAAGCAGTCGCGGGGCTATGTCGAGAAATACCCGACTATTGCGGCTCCGGCCAACCGGGCCGTTACTGAAGGTCACTTTTACGAAACGGTGCAGCACATACCCATGTTGGCCGAACAGATGCCGCAACTGCTGGGCGTGGATGAGGCTAATAACATCCTGGTCCTCGAAGACCTCGGTGAAGCCAGTGATTATCTGTGGCTGTATCGACCCGGCCAGACCCTGACCGACGCGCTGGCCCTGACAACCTACCTGTCTGAACTGCACACCCATTTCCAGACCGACACACCCGACCCGGCCTTTGCCAACCACGAAATGCGGGCATTGAACCACGAGCATATTTTCAATTACCCGTTCACGGAAAAC
This sequence comes from Cytophagales bacterium, assembly GCA_038248175.1. Lineage (GTDB taxonomy): Bacteria > Bacteroidota > Bacteroidia > Cytophagales > Spirosomataceae > Spirosoma. The sequence continues at coordinate 8,508 of JBBRUB010000039.1, forward strand.
AGCGGCTTCGACCTCAACACCGTCCAGCCCGGTCTGACCGAACTGGCCCTCTCCTACCAGCGTGACGCCGGCCTGAAAGAGAAAGTTGCGCAACTCGGCCACGTCTATACCGCCAATGCCCAACCCGGCAGTACCCTGCTTCACGGCGACTTTTACCCCGGTAGCTGGCTGCAAACTACCGACGGCGTAAAAATCATCGACCCCGAATTTTGCTTCTACGGCCCCGCCGAATTTGACCTCGGTGTCATGCTGGCGCACCTGATGCTGGCGCAGCAACCTGACGAAACCATTGAAGCAGTGCTGAATAATTACGAAAAACCGGCGGGTTTCAGCGAAACACTGCGTCGGCAGTTCACGGGTGTCGAAATTATGCGTCGGCTCATCGGTCTCGCGCAGTTACCAGTGTCGCTCTCGCTCAACGAGAAAAGTAAATTGCTGGAAGAAGCAAAATCAATGTTTTCTTAAACGGTACTTTAACAAAGAGTTACGGAGGATTCACAAAGAGAACAGAGGTATTCGACTGTTTCCCCTTTATTTTCTCTGTGTTAAAAATGAGCTATGAAACAACTCCTTTTTCTACTGTTGCTTACCACCACCGCCTTTTCGCAGCCCCGTCGTATCTGGCTCGACACCGATATTATGGTCGGCATGAAAGACAAGCGCCCCCGTGAAGTTGACGATGCCGTTGCGCTGATTATGGCCCTGCAACAGGCCGATAAGGTCGAACTCGTTGGTATCAGCACCATCACTTACGCTGACTACGCCTACGCAGTGACCCAGAAACTTCTGGGCTGGTATAATAAAACGGGCAAAACGATTCCGGTTTATCGCGGCTCCGACACGGCCAAAGATGTGGGTACCGAAAACGACGCCACGCGGGCGATGGCCGACGCACTTCGCAACGAAAAGATGCCGATTCTGGCCATCGGCCCGGTCACGAACGTAGCGACGGTTATCAAAAACCACCCCGAACTGATTCCACAAATTGAGGAAGTGGTTGTTTGCGCGGGCCGAACGCCGGGGCTGCCGTTTAAGCCGGGGCTGGAGAAACTGCCGGTGGGTGATTATAACTTCGAGATGGACCCCGAATCATTCCGTATTTTGTTCGATTCGGGCGTGCCGGTGGTGCTGTCGGGCTACGAGTGCAGTGTTTATACCTTCCTCGGCCAAACCGATATCGAATTTCTGAACAACAGAAATGAGTCCGATACCTGGCTGTATGACCAGTTTCGGCCCTGGCAGAAATTCAATCAGGCCCTGTTCGGCGTCGATGGATTCGTTCCCTGGGATACTACGCCCCTCGGTTACCTCACGCATCCCAACTATTTCAAATACTACCGCGATATTCCGGTCAAGATCAACACGCGCCGAAACGACGCCGGTACTGCTGGCGACAAGCCGTATCTGGAAGTGTCTTACGAGTATAAAGACACCAGATGGCGGGCCACCTACGCCTACAAAACCCTGCCCGGATTCGAGGAAATCGTCATTGAAGACCTGAAACGCGCATCGGCAGGGCAGAAGTGATGTTTTTCTGTCATGCTGACGAAGGAAGCATCTCCCTTTAGCAAGACGTTTCAATTACAAAAAGATGCTTCCTTCGTCAGCATGACAGAAATCGCTGTAGCCTGAACCACTGTACCGATTTGATGAATCAACCGGGTTTGCCTAATTTTGACGGGTTGATTCTCTTATTCGCCCGGCAACTTCAAGACATCGGGCGAATGCAAACAAAGCTTAAACTAACGCACTCAGCATGAGAGAAATACAGTTTCGAGAGGCCCTGCGGGAGGCCCTGAACGAAGAAATGCGCCGTGACCCGCTCGTTTACCTTATGGGCGAAGAAGTGGCCGAATACAACGGTGCCTATAAAGTCAGTCAGGGCATGCTCGACGAATTTGGTCCCGAACGGGTTATCGACACCCCCATTGCCGAGCTTGGTTTTGCCGGTATCGGCGTCGGTTCGGCCATGAACGGACTGCGGCCCATAATCGAGTTTATGACCTTCAACTTCTCGCTCGTTGCCATCGACCAGATTATCAACTCGGCGGCTAAGGTGATGAGCATGTCGGGCGGGCAGTACTCATGCCCCATCGTGTTTCGGGGACCAACCGGCAACGCCGGCATGCTGTCGAGTCAGCACTCGCAGAACTTTGAGAACTGGTTTGCTAACACACCAGGGCTGAAAGTGGTGGTTCCGTCAAATCCTTACGACGCTAAAGGCTTGCTGAAATCCAGTATTCGCGACAACGACCCGGTCATTTTCATGGAGTCGGAACTGATGTACGGCGACAAAGGACAGGTGCCGGAAGAAGAGTACCTGATTCCGATTGGGCAGGCCAAGGTAGTGCGCGAAGGCAACGACGTCACGATTGTGTCGTTCGGTAAAATCATGAAGGTGGCCCTCGCTGCCGCCGATGAACTGGCTAAGAACAACATCTCCGCCGAAGTCATCGACCTCCGCACGGTACGCCCCATCGACTACGCTACGATTATCAACTCGGTGAAGAAAACAAACCGCTGCGTCATCGTGGAAGAAGCGTGGCCGTTGGCGGCTATCTCGTCGGAACTGACGTATAACATCCAGCGTAATGCCTTCGATTATCTGGATTCGCCGGTAATTCGGGTCAACAGCATCGACCTGCCCCTGCCCTACGCACCTACACTCATCGAAGAGATTCTACCGAGTTTGAAGCGTACACTACAGGCCGTTGAAACGGTGATGTACGCAAAATAGTCTTCCCTTCGTCAGGATTACAGTTGATACAAAAAACCCGGCCAGTTATGGTCGGGTTTTCTTTTGGTAACCCGTTTATAGAAAAGCCCACCGGATACCAATTTCTGTATGCACATTGAATTTTGGCGCAACTGAACGCTGTACCTGCGTTAGCCGAAAAGCCGACGATTCCGTCAGTGGCTCTGATTTATTGCGCCGGAAGAGGAGACGGTCTTCCTGACCTCGCACCCACCAGATATCCGAAATGGGGATCCGGTAGCCAATATTGACATAAAGCCACTTAGCACTCGCAATTTTCTGCTCAGCACGCAACGCAAGCAACACGCCAAACTGCCGACTTCCCAGAAAAAGGTTAACTCGATCAGAGCGAAAATTTTTCCCGTCGATAATAGCCTCACGGTTCGTATTATCCAGATCCGCCAGTTTTCGGTAGTCGTTCTGACCAAAAATACCGAGCGTTGGTTTGAGAAATAGCGGATTACCCCGTTTTCTGAGTAGTATATGATAACTAACAGTGAGTTGATAACCCGTTGATATAGCCTTTCTCGCTCCAACGCAAACATTTCGTTTATACAACACGCTCCACCGGGGGGAGGCATATCCAATCCCCAATGTTAGATAC